>JAGQRA010000880.1 GCA_020425885.1 Planctomycetota bacterium
GCCGGGCGCGTACGACATCTACCTGCAGGACTGGCCGAGCTGGCTCGCCAACGGCTCGCTCGATCTCGTCTATCCACAGGTCTACCGCACGACGGTGTCGGCCTACACCACCACGCTCGATCAGCAGCTCTCCTACCTGACCGCAGCGCAGCGAGCCAAGGTGGCGCCGGGCATCCGCGCGATCTCGGGCACGCCGCCGAGCGAAGTGCTCGGCATGGTCGCCGCCGATCGCGCGCGGTCGCTGGCCGGGCACGTGTTCTGGTACGAGGCGCAGATCTACGACGACCTGCCGGGGCTCACCGCGAACTACTTCCAGGTGCCGGCCACGGTGCCGCAGCGTCCGGTCGACTTCCGGCCGCCGCCGGTCGACCGTGAGGAGAACGATCCTGGTACGACTGTCACGGGGTTCCTGATCCTCGCGGTGCCGAACAGCCACGGCGGCCTCGCGGCGATCGCGCCGCCGACGGCGGCGGCGACCGACCAGGTGCGGTTCGCCCTGCCGGTGCCGAACGCGGGCCTCTACCGCGTGCAGGTCCACGTGCCGTCGGGCGGGGGCTATGCCGCGGCGATCCCGCACCGCGTCGAGCACGCGGCGGGGACCTCGCTGGCTCCCGTCGATGCGGCGGCGACGGGCGCCGGCGGGTGGCACGAACTCGGCACCTACTGGTTCGCCGGCGGTACGGCTCACGTCGAGGTCGGCGCGGTGCCCGGCGTGGTGACCGTCGCGGATGCCGTGAGCCTGTTGCCGTCGCGCTTCAGGTCAGGGGCGATGACGACCGTCGGCGCCGGCACGGTCGGCAGTGCCGGTACGGCCGAGTTGGCGCTGGCAGGACGCGCCTGCCTCGGCGGCGAACTGCAGCTGCAGGCGGGCTCGCTCGCTGCCGCTGCGCCGCTGGCCTTCGTGCTCGGCTTCCTGCCCGCGGCGACGCCGATGTTCGGCGGCACGCTCACGCTCGCCCCGGTCGGGTCGACGTTCGCGTTGGCCGGACCGACCGGCCGCGCGGCGTGGATGGTTCCGTTACCGTTCGTGCCCGCGCTCCATGGACTCGCGGTGCGGGCGCAGGCGCTCGGGCTCGATGCAACGGCGACCGGCGGCGTCGTGCTGACGAACGGCGTCGCGACCAGCCTGCCGTGATCGCCGGGGCGAACGCCCGGTAGCCGGCTCAGGGGCGCCTGCGCACGCCGGCGAGTGAGCCGTTGCCGAGCGCTTCGAAACCCAGCTCGGCGACGGCGGTCTGCAGGTCGCGGAAGCCGAGGTCGCCGGCCGCATACGCGTTCAGCTTGGCGGTGAGCGGCGACTCGCGGAACTCGGCCTCGGTGGCGAACAGCGGCCGCAGCTGCGCCATGATCTCGCGTTGTTGCCGCAGTGCGTACTTCTGGTGGTAGTCCTCTGCGACCCAGAACTTCGTGAACGGCACGACCTCGGTCCGTAGCACGCGCACCTCCGCCTCGCGCACCTTCGCTGCGCTGGCTTTCGCGGCGCGCTCCTGGGCGTCATCGGCGAAGAACAGGATCGCCTGATACTGTCGCGACCACGCGCGGCCGCAAGGCTCGTGGTTCTGCCAGAAGAACTCGAGCAGCCTTTCGTACGAGATCACCGTCGGATCGAAGTCGAGCTGCAGCGCTTCGGTGTGGTCGCCGATCGACCGATAGGTCGGACTCTCCGTCGTGCCGCCGGCGTAGCCGACGCGCGTGCGCACGACCCCCGGCAGACTCGCGAACTGCGAGTCGGGCCCCCAGAATCAACCGAGCGCGAACGTCGCGGTCTGCAACGTCGCGGTCGGTCGGGTCGGGGCTGTCGTCGAGGTCGCGGGAGTCGGCTGGGCAGTCATCGCCGTGATGGTAGCGTCAGGTACCTGGAAGTCGCTGCGGTGGCCGGTGCCGCAGGCGGCGAGCGCGAGCAGCAATACGGCCGAACGGGACGTGATCATGCCACCATGATAGGGTCGTCGCCGTCGCGAGTTCCCACTGAGTACGCTTGCCCGCATGCCGCGTTGCGGCGTCGGAGGGCTCAGAAGGTCTCGAGGTAGAGACGCAGCCCGTTGCTCGTCAGGGTCGACGCGCCGTCGATGACGGCGGACTGCACCACGATCTTGACGCCGGCGAAGGCCGGGACGTTCGGGTAGGTCTGCGGCAGCTGCACGCTCGTGGCGCCGAGCGGCACGAAGGTCGACGCCGCCAGCGGCACCAGGTACTGCGAGCACCCGGGCGCGCCGGCGATCGGCAGCCCGGACGGGATCGACGTCAGGCCGAACGCGAAGGCGCCGATGGCGGCCGTCGTGGGAATGTTGTCGCAGCTGAGCTGGATCGTTGACGGCAGGATCGGCGCGCCGGTGGCGCTCAGCGACAGCTCGGGCGAGCCGCAACCGACCCCGTAGCCCAGGGCCGAAGCCGGCGGCTGCACCGTGACCGTGAAGGCCTGGATGCCCTGGTTGGTGGCCATCGCGTAGAGCGTCGCGGTGTTGCCGCTGATCGCGCCCCAGGTCACCGAACCGGTGCCGTTGGCGTTGCTCGACAGCGTGCCGCTGGTGGCGTTGGCGGTCGCCAGCAGGATCGGGGTGGCCGGGTTGGTGATCTCGAAGACCGACACGTTCGAGGAGTTGGAGTCGATCACCGCGAGCACGGGCGTGCCGCCGATGACGGCGTAGTCGAGTGCACGCTGCGCGGCCCCGCCGAGCGGGATACCGGCCGCGACGGTGGCCGTGGTGCCGTTGAACGAGGTGTAGAGCGCCTGCGCACCCTGGTTGCCGATCACCGTGGTGGCGTCGACGAACGTGATCGACAGGCGATAGTCGTTGGAGTTGACGTTGGTGCCCGGGATCGACAGATAGGCCATGCTGGCATTCGTGCCGTCGAGCGCGCCCTCGACGAAGTTGCTGTTGGTGGCGGTCGAAGAGGCGCTCGAACCGGCCGCGGCGAAGCGCGTGCCCGAGCCGCTGCCGCGGACCGCGAACGAATCGCCGGTGCGGGCGACGCCGGACGGCGCGTCGTAGGCGACGGTCGGCGGCGTGCTCATGCCGCTGGCCTCGTCGTTCCAGCGGTAGACCTTGAAGTTCGAAGTCGCCGACGTGCTCAGGTTGCCGACGTAGATCGCGCCGTCATCGGCGACGCCGACCATGTTGAGGCTGTAGGTGCCGCCGGAGATCCCGGTCGGATCGAGGCCGCCGAGGTCGGCGCCGGTGCTGCCGCTGAGAACGCGGATGTGATTACCGCCGGCGCGGCTGACCAGCACGAGGTTGCCGGTGACCGGGTTGAAGGAGAGGCCGCGTTCGGTGTGACCGGTGTTCAGGTACGCGCTCGAGCCGGGCGCGGCCCAGCCGCCGGTGCCGAACGTTGCCAGGGGAGTCATCACGGTCTGCGCCATGCAGACGCCGGAGAACAGCGGAGCGGCAATCGTCGCCGCCAACAGGATCGTGGATCGGGTCATGGTGTGATATCGAGGTTCGGTGTCGAGGTGTGCTGGAGCAGCAGGCTCCGGCTGGCAGGATTCTGCGAATGGAACGCGCGAGGTCCAGAGCCTCGTCGCAGGTCATGGACCGCTTCCGCGTCGCCGCAACGAAATGGCATGGCGGTGGCACAGCAACAACAGTCAGCCGCCGAGCAGCTTCAACTGGCGGGCCGCGAACTCGGGCGCGTTCGGCGGTGTCGACCGATCCGGCACTATCTGGCAGCCCTCGGCCAGCAGGTGATGCTGCAGCGCGCGGACGTCGACCACTCGCGGTTCGACCCCGGCGGCCGCGGCGAGTGCGGCGGCCGCGCCGGCGGCCTGGCCGATCAGCATCGCCACCGGTTGCAGCCGCGCGCAGCCGTTGACGATGTGCGTCGAGCCGATCGACTTCTCGGCACACAGCAGGCCGTCGACCATGCGCGGCACGAGCGCCGAATAGGGAACCTGGAAGGGTGCGTTCTTCGGGTAGCACTCGCCGAGCCGGCGGTCGGGCGGGAGGTGCTCGGTGCTGTGGTGGTGGTCCAGGTAGTAGTCGCCGACGGCGATCCCGTCGGCGAGCAGCGGTGGGCGCTCGGCGCCGGCGGCCGGAACGACGTCCTGCTCGCGGAAGTCACGCACGGCGATCACGCGCCGGCACTCGCGCACGTACGGGATCAGCGGCAGCCCGTCGGCGGTCGGATAGACATCGGCGGCCAGGCCCCACTCGGGGTGGGCGAGGTCGTGCTGCATGAAGTGCACGAACGCGAGCGTGCGGCGCCGGGCGGCAGCGATCGTCGCGGCGCGTTCGGCGGCCGTGCCGAACAGGCCGAGTGCCGGGTGGTCGTTGCTGTGGAACGGCCAGTTCAGCATGAACAGCCCGTTCGGCAGCAAACCGTAGCCGAGGAAGCTCGCCCAGTCGTGCAGCGCGTGGTTGAGCAGCTCCGGGTCGGGAGTCGAACAGCGATCGGCGACGGCGCAGTCGAAGAGCCCGGGGTCGTGGTCTGCTGGCCGCGGCACGGGCCTGGCCGCGCCGTCATGGCGCCGCAGCGTCGCGACCATGGTGATGTCCTGCAGTTCGAGGTCGGCGGCGGCCGGCGCGTCGGGTTCGCCGGTCTCGGTGCGCGCCTCGCGGCCGAGACGGAACGGCACATCGCCGTGGGCCAGGACGTCGCCGTACTCGGTGGCCTCGATCGTGACCCGCGCGCGGACCTCGAGCGAACGATCGCCACAGCGGAAGCGGGCGCCGTCGATGCGGTCACCGGTCCGCAACACGGCTTCGAGTTCGGCGCCGTGGACCACCCGGGCCCCGCTGCGGCCGACCTCGCGCGCCAGCCAGGCGGCCGCGACCTGTGGCTCGAAGCAGGTGTTCGAGACCCAGCCCGTGCGCACGTTGGCAGCGCCGCCGTAGTGGGCCTCGATCGCGGCGCGGAACCGGCCGAAGAGGCCGCCGCCGAGCGCGCCCTCGTTGCCGTCGATCGCGCTGACGCCGGCGGCCGTGATCATGCCGCCGAGCCAGGGGGTGGGTTCGGCGACGAGCGTCGAGGCGCCCATCCGGGATGCCTGCCAGGCGGCCGCGGCACCCGAGCAGCCGCCGCCGACGACGAGGACATCGACCTCACAACGCTCGATCTCGCTGGTCATGTCGGGTCGGATGGTAGCGGAGGGTGCAGGCTCGGAGCTACATGGCGGCACCGGTTGCTCGCGTCGTCTGGGCCCGTTGGCGATAGTGACGCGCATGCAAGCGATCCACTTCGCCGCCGTCGTGCCGCTCCTGCTGCTCGCCCCGCTCGCCTGCCAGTCGACCGGGACCGACCCCGTCGAGGTCCGCGGCGTCTGGATTCCCAACACCGACACCACCTTCTTCGATTCGCGCGCCAACGTCGCGGCCGGCTGCGAGGCGCTGGCCACGGCCGGCGTCAACGTCATCTTCCCCGTGGTCTGGAGCAAGGGCTACACGCTGTTCCACAGCGAGGTCGTCGGCGAGCTGATCGGCGCGGCGGTCGACCCGCGCTACGCCGGTCGCGATCCGCTCGCCGAGGTCGTGTTCGAGGCCCACCGTCACGGCATCGAGGTCGTGCCGTGGTTCGAGTACGGCTTCGCCGCCGGACACGTGCGGTTCCCCGGCAGGGTGCTCGAGCGCCGGCCGGACTGGGCGGCTCTCGGCGCCGACGGCGAACCCGTGGTCAAGAACGGGTTCCAGTGGATGAACGCCTTCGACCCGAAGGTGCAGGAGTTCGTGACGGCGATGGTGCTCGAGGTCGCCCGGAACTACGACGTCGACGGCGTGCAGGGTGACGATCGGCTGCCGGCGCTCGCCGTCGAGGGCGGCTACAACCACGCCGTCGCCGCGGCCTGGCGCAAGGCGCACGGCAGCGCGCCGCCGGCCGACTGTCGCGAGAGCGGGTGGGTGCGCTGGCGCGCCGACCGCCTGACGGGCTACCTCGCGAAGCTGCGCGCCGCGGTCAAGGCCGTCGATCCCGGACTCGCGTTCACGATGGCGCCCGGCGCGCCGAACTGGGCCTACACCGAGTACCTGCAGGACCAGCGGACCTGGGTCGAGCGCGGGCTCGTCGACTCGCTGCACCCGCAGGCCTACGCGCGCAGCCTCGCCGGCTACGAGAAGATGGTCGACGACATCCTCGCCATCGAGTGGATCGGCCGCCGCCGCGACCTGCTCGCGCCCGGTGTCCTGATCAGCATCGCCGACTGGTTCGCCGACGGTGAACTCGCGGTCGGCGCGGTGGCCGCCGGGCGCCGGCGCAAGCTCGCCGGCGAGGTGTGGTTCTTCCATGAAGGGCTGGTGCGGAAAGATGGCGCCGTCGGTCGCGGGCTCGCGGCCGGACCCTACGCGCGGCGCGC
>JAGQRA010000110.1 GCA_020425885.1 Planctomycetota bacterium
GAGGATGCCGTCGCGACCCGGCTCTACCTCGACGCCGGCACCGGCACACTCTGCCTCGGTTCGCCGCCGGCCGCTGTCGCCAGCTACGACGCCACCTCCGAGTCCGATCTTGCGGTGTTCACGATCCGCGTACAGTCACCCACGGCCTTCGTCGGCTATCCGAAGCTGCGGCTGTGGGTCGAGGCGGAGGGGCACGACGACATGGACCTGTTCGTGTTCCTCGAGAAGTTGGACGCCGAAGGCAAGCGGCTCGAGCAGTTCAATGTTCCCAACCATGGCCCGCAGATGCAGGCCCTCACCCGAAACGGCGCTGCGATCCTGAAGTACAAGGGTTCCAACGGCCGCCTGCGCGTGTCGCGCCGGCATCTCGATCCGGTCCTGACGACGGACGCCATTCCGGCGCACAGCTTCGACCGCGAAGAGAAGCTCGCTCCGGGGCAGGTCGTCGATGTCGAGATCGACCTGTTTCCGACCGGCCTCGCGCTGTACCCGGGCGAGCAACTGCGCTTGGTCGTCAGTGGCCACCACGAATGGGGTGGCGCGATGCCAGGCATCGAGAACGTCAAGCCCGACAACCACGGGCGTCACGTCATCCACACCGGCGGCGCCCGAGCTTCGTTCCTGCAGCTGCCGATGAAGCCGCTCGGGAGCTAGGAGCCGGACAAGCCCGCCGTTTCGACCGGCGGCAGGTCGGTGGGCGGATCGCCGGCGCCGAGGCCCGCTGCCCGGCGCCGTGCGGCCAGCGCGATCATCGGCTCGGGGTCGTGGTAATAGGGCCGAATCTCGGCGATCTTGTCGCCGCGGAAACGGATCACCTCCGCGACCTGCACGGGCGGCCCGTCGTGGCCATCGAGCGTGAATTCCACGAGCTCCACCGCATGGCCTGCGCCGACGGTCACTGCGACGAAGTTCAACCGCTTCACGGCGATCGCCTGGCGCACGCGCGGTATCAGCGCGAGGAAGGCATCCTTGCCGCGATACGCACCGGCGAACGGCATGTAATGCGGGATCTCGATCAGGAAGTCGTCGGTCAGCAGTTCACGCGCTGCGGCATGATTGCCCGCGGCGTTCAGTGCGTAGTGCCGTTCGACCAGCGCGAGCTGTTGCTCCGGCGTCATGGCTGCGCCTTGGCGCGCGGCCCACCGAAGCCCGAGCGAGGTTTGATGAAGGGATCGGTACCGTTGCGTCGCGTGTTGGACGCATCGGGGTGGTCGTCGAACCAACCCTCGGCCGGGTACTTGTACATCCAGTCGACGACCATCTCGCGCCTTGCGATCTTCCAGACGTCGCCGCGCTTTTCGAAACGGTCCAGATAGCGCGCCCAAAGCTCGATCATGCTGGTCTTCCAGTGGTGCTGCTCGGTCCCCTGGTGATCGGCGTGCAGGTAGGTCTCGACGTAGGCGACGTCGGGACCCTCGAACTCGATCAGCGTGTTGGTGATGGCGTGCCGGGTGCGCTGGAAGCGGGGCAGCTCGTTCCTGAGGAATTCGAAGAACCCCTCGACA
>JAGQRA010000881.1 GCA_020425885.1 Planctomycetota bacterium
GGTGCAGAACTTCCTCCGCCGCCAGCTCGAGCGCTGGGGCTTCACCGTCGAGGCGGTCGCCGACGGCAGACTGGCCGTGCAGCGCCACCTCGAACTGCTGCAGCAGGGCTCGCCCTTCGACCTCATGATCATGGACCTGACGATCCCCGGCGGCATGGGCGGTCGGCAGGCGATGGCCGCGATCCTGGAGCATGACCCGGATGCGCGCGCGATCGTCGTCAGCGGCTACTGCGACGACCCGACGATGGCGCGGTTCCGGGAGGCCGGCTTCCGCGCCGCGCTGACCAAGCCGTTCGCGCTCGCCGAGCTGGCCCACGCCATCCGCACCGCGATCCGGCGACGGTAGGCGCTACCGACCGCGGTGCGGCCCCCTGCCGGCCTTCGGGTCGTTACCCTTGGCGTCGCGCTTGGCGCGATCCCTGGCCTCCGCCTTCTGCGCCGCCTTCTCCAGCTTCTCCAGCTCCTTCGTCTTCTCGGCGATGTTGGCCTTCAGTTCCTTGAGCTGGTCCTTCCAGCCCTCGTCGAGCAGATCGTCGACGTCGTTCAGGGCGAACTCGCCATTGACGATGTTGGCGGCGATGACCATCAGGATCAGGGCCCAGAACGTCCGCTTGTTCTTCGCCTTCGCCTCGGTGATGCGCTGCTTGGCCTTCGACTTGTTCATCTTCGCGGTCTTGAGCTTCGTCATGTGGAGCCTCCGTGGCTGTGGGTTGGTCGATGGGTCAGAGCTGGTTCAATACCATGGTCCGCGCCCCGATGGCCATTGCCAGCGCGCTACGGAAACCAGACCAGCGAACGGTCCGGCACGACGGGGTCGACCGCGAGCACGCCGGTGAGCACACCCGAGCCCGTCGTCGTGACGCGCACGATCATGCCGGCCTGATCCGCCCCACCGGGCCCGCCGCCATCGGTGTCGCAGTCGAACGCGAACGTCCTGCCCGGCACGAAACCGGTGAACGCGAAGTGGAGATCCGGGACGTAGCCCGCCGGATCGGGCGGGATCGAGAAACGGACGCCGGCGCTCTCGCCCGGCAGATGGAAGCCAGCGACGTAGACTCCGGCCGCCGCATAGTCGAGTCCGCAGCTCACATCGCTGCCGTTGCGATAGGTCCCCACATGGCCGATCGCGGTCGCGTTGCCGCCGTCGAAGCGATCGTTCATGTTGTTCTGGTCGATGTCGAACAGCTGCAGCGCCGCTTGCCCGGTCGCGCCGATCGTCGAGAACTCGACGGCGGTGATGGCGCCATGGCCGTGCGTCGTGTCGCTCGTCACGGTCCAGAACGGCGGCGCCTGACCGGCGTTGAAGCTGGTCACGCCGGCGGCCGCGACGACGATGCCGCGCACCCCGCTCTGCACCTGCCACAGCACCTGGTTGGTCGAGGCGATGCCCGACTGCGGGCTGGCGGGTTCGAAGTAGAGGCCCTGCATGCGGAACAGATCGCCGTTCGTCAGCGCCACCGTCGCCGGCACCGACCATGATCGCGGGCTGCCGACGGCGGCCGTGGCGATGAAGAACGTCGCTGTGCTCGGCAGACTCACCACCGAGAGCGACCGCTGCTCCCACAGCACACCGACGCCGGGCAGCACCTGCGAGAGGTCGGTGTAGGCATTGCGATTGGCGTCGGCGTAGACGTTGAAGGCGATCCAGACCGGCTGACCGGTGCGCAGTCCAGTCGGATCGAACGGCTCGAACTGCAGCGTGTCGCCGTTCCAGAACGGCACCAGCCGCGTCGAGGTCGGTCCGCCGTTCCTGCCGACCCGGAGCTGCAACTCGTTCCAGCCGGGCACACCCCGAAACAGGTGCAGGCGTTGCACCGCGACCCGATCGACGGCGCCCTGGACCAGACTGACGAGCGCGCTCCGCACGGCCCACGGTTCGTGATGGCCGGGATTCGAACTGGCGAGCGCCAGTCCGCCCGGCGCCCCCCCGGCCACGGTCTCGAGCCGATGACCGGTCGGCATCATCGTGGCCCGATCGAGTTCCTCGATCATGCCGAACGGGCCGGCGAGCACCCAGGGGTTGCCGGTGACCGGATCGATCGTCAGCCCGTAGGCCGACCATCCCCGATTGTGGAAGGTGGCGAGGATGTTGCCCTGGAAGTCGATCTCGTAGATCGGGCTGCCGAAGTCGGCGACCAGCAGCGAGCCGTTGCCACCCCGGCTCTGCGGATCGAGCGCGACGGCGCGGAACACCGACAACACCTGCGCCACCGGACCGGTGATCGGCTGCGTGATCGGCTGCGGCCCGTTCTTGGTCTCGATCGCGTTGACCAGGGCGCCGGCCGGCGAGAACACCGAGATGCCGTACTCGCTGCCGCCGATCAGGCTCGCGCCATCGAACTCGAGGTCACGGATGCCGAAGCTGCTCGGCGCATGCACCGCCGGCTGGGCCGTGACCGACTGCAACGCGCCATGGCCGTCGAGCTCGTAGATCCAGTGCGGTGGCTGGCTGCCGGCGCCGGCCCCCGAGACGAAGAAGTGGCCGCTGCGGTCATCGACCGCGACCCCCAGATTGAGCGTGTTGCCGGTGATCGGATCGAGCTCGAGCTGCCGGTAGAGCGCCCCGAAGCCGGCCGCATTCGGCAGCGGCTGCTGGGCCGAGAGCGCGGCGCCAGCGCCGACGCAGGCGCCGGCGATCAGGCTGAGGATTGGCGATCGGGTCGACATGCGCGGCGATTCGACGAGTCGAAGTATGCCACGCCCCGCGCCGAAGGCATCCCCCCGACGGCCACGGATGTCGGCCGGCCGGCCCGACGACAGGTCGGTTCGCGGACAGATCGGACGGCGACGGGGCGGTTCAGCGATTCCGCGATGTCAACACGACTTCGAACTCACGCGCCTTGCCGTCCCTGGTCACCTTCACCGACACCTTCTCGCCGACGTGCAGCTGGCCGAGCACCGCGACGTAGTCCTCGATGCCATCGATCGACAGCCCGGCCAGTTCGAC
>JAGQRA010000882.1 GCA_020425885.1 Planctomycetota bacterium
CCTACAACGACGCCGCCGCCGACTACGACTTCTACCGGCTGCTGATCACGAGGCCCGGGCAGTTGCGGATGGAGACGCTGCCGACCGCACCCTTCCCGGCGATGCGGGACACGGTGCTGTTCCTGACCAACTCGAGCTATGCACCGATCGCCACCGACGACGACTCGGGCTTCGGTCTGTTCTCGCTGCTGTCGACCTACGTCATCCCCGGCACCTACTACGTCGCCATCAAGGGCGAGAACGCCGGCAACTACGTCCTCGACATCACCCTGACGCCGATGCCGGCTCCCGGCCAGGCGACGGTGACGGTGCGCAGCGGCGGCTGCGGGCCGACGCTCGGCCTGCGGCAGACGGTCGCGGGACCGACCGTGACCACCGAGGTGCCGGTGCTCGGCTCGACCTACTACCTCGACGGCGGCAACATGCCGGCCAACGCCCTGCTGATCCGCGTCATCGGCACCGATCCCCTGCCCACGCCGTTCGACCTCGGTCCGATCGGCGCCCCGGGCTGTCTGCTGTTCGTCGACCCGATCGACCAGAGCCCGACCGTGGCCGACGCCTCCGGTCACTACTACTGGCCATTGCGCTCGTCGCCGCTCGACATCGCCTTCATCGGCCTCACGCTCGAACAGCAGATCGCCGTCGTCGATCCGCTGGCAAACCCCCTCGGCATCACGATCAGCAACCGCGTCTCGTCGGTCTGCGGCGCCCACAACTGACCGCGCGGGCCCGACGCGATCACGACTTGCGGCGCCCGTGCCGGGTCTTCGGCTGCTGTGTCGAGGCCGGCTTGAGGATGACGCCCTCGCCCTTCTTGCCGTTCATCAGCACGATCAACGGTGCCTCGAGCCGGATGTGGCGAACGTGCGCCTCGGCGCTCTGCGGCGGCTGCGCGTCGAGCCACTCCCAATCGACCATGCCCTCGCCGAGCTCGGGATTGACGGTGAAGTAGCCGATGTGGAACGCGGTCAGGTTCTGGAAGAAGTGCGTCCCCTGCGATGGCGTGACGTGCAGGTCGCGGTAACCGGCCTCGACGATGGCTCGCGCGCCGGAAACCTGATCCCAGGTCACCGGGATGCCGAGCCAGGGATCGCGTGACCCCAGCCGGCCGACCCCGATCAGGACGTACGGGCGGCCGGCGGCCGTGAGCCGGGCATTGACGCGGTCGATCTGTTCGGCCGCGGCGCGGCTGTCGGCGCGATCGAAGCGCTTGAAATCGACCACGACCAGATCGCGGATGCCCTCGAGGCGGCCGTGGCCGAGCACCCGCATCGAGTGCACGATCGCGTCGCCGGCGGCGACGGGACCGATGTCGAGCGATTCGACCTCCGACAGCAGCGCCATCGGCCGCACCTGCAGCACGGCGAAGTCGTGCTCGCGGCCGGGGTCACGGGACAGGGTCACGGCGAACTCGATCTCGACCGGCATCCCCATGCCCTGCTCGCCGACGTCCACCACGGCGTCGAGGATGGCGGCCAGCGGGAACACGTCGAGCTTGAGGATCGGCGCGAAGGTCACGACGCGCTGGCCCTTGCGTGAGGTGCCGTCATGGATGGCGTCGTTCTCGGCCGAGTAGGTCGATGCGACGTTCGCCAGCACGCCGTCTTGCTCGGCGACGCTCAGATCGAATGGCGCCTCGCGCATCGTCGACGCCCCCTCGTCACCGTCGAGGGGCAGGGCCCAGAACCGGCGCTGGGTGTTGGCGAGCACGTCCTCGACCGTCGACAGCTCGAGCAGGTTCTGCGGATAGCGCGGACAGAATCGCAGCGACGATGCCTCGTGCATCACCGCGCAGCCGAGGCCGAGAGCGACCGCGGCGATGCCGTCCTCGGCGACCATCGGCTCGAGCGGATAGAAGTTGTGCGAGCGGACGACGCCGGCGAAATCCGGGTACCACCTGCCGTTGTGCAACGCGCCGACCACGCGCTGCACCATCACCGCCATCTTCTCCTCCTCGAGCCGGTACGAGGTCGCCGCGATGTAGCCCTTCGCCGCGTGCGCGAACGTCGAGGCGTAGACGCACTTGATCGCGCGCATCAGCTCTTGCAGACGGACCGCGGCATCCGGATCGTTGTTGCGCAACATGCGCGTGTCGTAGACGCCCGTGAACGGCTGCTGCTGGGAATCCTCGAGCAGGCTCGAGGACCGGACCGCGAGCGGCCAATCGGCATGCTCGAGGAAGACCGCCAGATCCTGCCGCGTCTCGTCCGGCAACGGGGCCGCCTCGAACCGCCGCACGATCTCATCGTCGTCGTCGCACTCGAGGGCGAAGGTGCGCAGGTCGTTGGCATCGAGGAAGTCATCGAACACCTTCGATCCGATCACGACGGTCGGCGGCACCCGGATCTGGACGCCGGGGAAACGACGCCGCATGGCGTGATCGCCGAGCAATCGCCGGATGAACGCGACGCCGCGCGCCTTGCCGCCGATCGAGTCGCCGCCGATGCGATAGAAGTCGCTGGCGAAGTCGAAGCTCGACGAGTCGAACTCGGCCACGATGTGCTGGCTCTGCTCGAGCCGATAGTCCGCGATCGCCTCGAGGCAGGCGCGGCGCATCGCCTCGACATCCTCGAAGTCCTCGATCGCCATCGGCCGCAGCCGCTGGGCGAGATCGAACTCGGTTCGCGCCTTGAGCCAGCGCGAGAAGTGGTTGCGCCGGCTGTGCAGCAGCAGCGACTCGGCCGGCAAGGTCGTCAGGATGTGCTGCAGCTGGCCGAGGTCGGCGGCCCGCGCCACCTCGTTGCCGGACTCCGTCTTGAAGACGAAGTCGCCGAACCCGAACACGTCGAGCATGACGCGCTCGAGCTGCTGCAGCATCAGACTCGACCCCTTCAGCAGGAACCCAGCCGACAGGTCGCGGGCCAGCACCTCGTACTCGGGCCGGCTCGAGTGCAGGATGATCGGCAGGTCCGGGTGTTGCCGCCTGGCCATCCTGACGAAGTCGGCGCCGGCGAGCGGCTCGACGATGCCGTTCCGCGGGAACTCGACATCGGAGACGATGCCCATGACGTCGGCGTGATAGGCCAGGTAGCAGGCCTCGGCCTCCTCGTAGCAGGTGCAGAGCAGGATCTTCGGCCGCGCCCGCATGCGCAGGATCCGTTGCGACAGGTTGAGGCCTTCGCGCACGACCCGCTGCGAGGTCTTCAGCAGCACCTGGTACATGCGCGGCAGAAACGACGACCAATGCCGCACCAGGTCCTCGATCACGATGATGACCTGCACGCCGCAGCTCTGGACATCGTGCGCGACGTTGCGTCGATCCTCGACCATCTTGGCCATCGCCATCAGCAGCCGGGCATCGCCCTGCCACAGGAACGCGCCCTCGACACCGGCCGCCGCCGCCGCCGCGTTCCAGCCCGCGAGCTGGCCGGACTCCCAGGCCAGCAGCAGCACGGGCACGTTGAGTCCGGCCTCCCTGACCTTGCTCACCAGCGTCGCCGGATCCATGTCAGGGACGTTGGGCGTGGTGATGATCAGCTTGCCCGAGCTGCCCCGCTGCGCCAGCTCGATCGCCTCGGCGCCCGACGTGACGCCGGTGATGCCGGGCGGGTAGTGCAGATCGAGGTTGCGGAACTCGCCGGTCAGCCGCTCCGCCAGCTCGCCGGCGTCCTCGAGCACGAACTTGTCGTACGGCGTCGAGACCAGGATCACGTCCATGATCCGGAACCGGATCAGGCTGTGGAACTCGCGCAGACGGGAGCGGGCTGGGTGGCTCATCGATCCGGTGTTGC
>JAGQRA010000883.1 GCA_020425885.1 Planctomycetota bacterium
CGGGCCTTGATCTTGGCGTCACCGCGGCGCGACCGGATCGTGACCATGTTGCCCGTGCGGACGCCGAGCTTCGCCGCGTCGTCGGGATGGATCTCGACGTAGGACTCCGGATAGGCGCGGCGCAGCTCCTCGGCTCGCATCGTCATCGTGCCGGTGTGCCAGTGCTCGAGGACGCGACCCGTCGACAGGTAGAACGGATAGTCGGCATCGACGGGTTCGGCCGGGCCCTTGAACGGGCGCAGCCAGACGACGGCGCGATGGTCGGGCGCGCCGTAGAACTTGATCTCGCCGGTCGGAACCGAATCGTCGGCATAGGGACCGGAGTCGAGACAAGGGTCGTCACCCTTGACGAAGCGACGCGACGTGCCCGGGTGATCCTCGGTCGGGGCCGGCCAGCGGATGCCGCGCTCGACCTTGAGCCGCTCCCGGGTCATGCCCATGAAGTCGTAGGCCGTGTCCTTCGAGCACAGCCGCATCTCGTTCCAGACGTCGTCGGTGTTCTCGAACTTGGCGCTGACATAGCCCCGCGGCACGACCCCGCGCTTCTCGAGACGGATCGCGAGGTCGAGCAGGATGTCGAAGTCCGAGCGCGCCTGTCCGGGCGCATCGACGAGCTTCGGGTGGTATTGGTAGCGGCGTTCGGACATGCCGAAGACGCCGCTCTTCTCGCTCCACATCGCGGCCGGCAGCACGACGTCGGCGAGTTCGGTGGTGCGGGTCGGGAAGATGTCGATGCAGCACACGAACGGCTTGTTCGGACGATCCTTGCCCATCGCGTCGCGATACGGCGACACGTTCGGCAACGAGTGACCCGGATTGGTGGTCAGGATCAACATCGCCTGGATCTTGTCGGCGGCGAGCGCGCGGAACATCTCGATCGTGTTGAGGCCGGGCTTGCTCGGGATCCTGCCGGGCTCGGCACCCCAGACCTTCTCGATCTCGGCGCGGTGCTCGGCGTTCGCCACCGAGCGGCCGTACGGCAGGATGTGGCACAGCGAGCCGGTATCGCGGACGCCGCCGCACGCGTTCGGCTGCCCAGTCAGCGAGAACGGCGTCATGCCCGGCTTGCCGATCTGACCGGTGATCAGATGCAGGTTGTGGATCAGGTTGTTGGCCCAGACGCCGGTGATGCGCTGGTTGAGGCCCATGGTCCAGAAGCTCGTCGTCGGCCCCACCGCGAACAGGCGAGCTGCCTCGCGGATCGTGTCGGCCGGCACGCCCGAGATCGTCTCGGCCCGCTCCGGCGTGAAGCCATCGTCGAGGAACTTCCTGTAGGCATCGAAGTCGACGGTCTTGGGCTGGCCATCGGCGACGATCTTGAACTGGACGTGCTTGCCGATGAACTTCTCGTCGTGGCGCTTCTCGCTGAGGATGACCTGCGCCATGGCGTGGAACACCGCGAGGTCCGAGCCCGGCGTCGGCTGCATCATGACGTCGGCGATCGTCGCCGCCGGACTCCGACGCGGATCGAGCACGATGACCATGACGTCGAGGTTGTTCTGCTTGCGCGCCAGGATCTGATCGAAGATCACCGGGTGGCACTCGGCCGTGTTGGAGCCGACGAGGAAGAAGACCTTGGCGTGGTCGATGTCGTCATAGCACCCCATCGGCTCGTCCTTGCCGTACGAGGTGACGTAGCCGCCGACCGCCGAGGCCATGCACAGGCGCGGATTGCCCTCGACGTTGTTGGTGCCGATACCGCCCTTGAACAGACGGTTGGCGAGGTAGCTCTCCTCGGACATCGCCTGACCCGAGCCGTAGTAGGCGGCCGCGTCGGGGCCGTTCTCCTTGATGGCGGCGGCGAACTTGTCGGCGACCAGATCCATCGCCTCGTCCCAGCTCGCCGGCACCAGCTTGCCGCCCTTCCTGATCTGCGGATCGGTCAGGCGATCGGGCGAGTGCACGACCTTCGGCAGGAACAGCGACTTGGCGCAGACCAGCCCCTTGGTCGTGGGGTGCTCCGGGTCGCCGCGCAAGGCCACGAGCCGGCCTTCGCGAACCCCGAGCATGACACCACAACCCGTTCCGCAAAAGCGGCATACGGACTTGTGCCAGGCGGTCTCGGCGCCGCTGCCAGCGCAGGCGACAGCCTTCCTCGAGGCCACCATGGTCACGGCGGACATGGCGGACAGCTTCATGAAATCACGGCGCGAGTTCGGAGTGTTCATCGGTTGCCTTGCCTTCTGGGTATGTCGTTGTGGCGATGTCGTCGTGGCGATGTCGCTGGTGGGGGAGCTACCGAGCAGCACCGGCCCGCGGGTGAGACCGGCACGGTTCGGATCCGGTATCGATCTCGACCGAGACCGGCCAGGTGCCGAGGACGCCGTCGATCGTGTCGACGTGCTCGGTCAGGAAGGTGTGGGCCGCATCGAGATCGGGCGCTTCGAGCACCAGCCCCATCCGGTCGCGGCCTTCGACCTCGAACGTATCGACTCCCGGCAGCGACGCGAGGCGCTCCTGCACGGCGCCGCGCTGGTCGATCGCGACCCGGGCGAGCACACCGACCATGACCAATGACTCACCCATCAATGATTCCTGCATGCTTCGTGTTCGCGTCAGCCGACCAGCGCAGGTGGAGACCGGGCCGAGGTTGCCGGAATCGACGATCGCCCCACCGCGGTTCGAACCTAGCCGTGGAACCAACGTCACTCCAATGACATCCTTTCGTCCGACCGTTGTTCCGAGTCGAATACGAACTAGGCCTTAGGTCCTGCGCCGACCGGATGACCTGCCGCCCCCCAACGCAGCCGAGAAGGCACACACCTCTCTCCCCTGGAGCAACGATGAAGAGACCTGCTGATCGAGCGACGAACGACTCGCGCAACGCCGCCACCAACCCTGCGGCGCACGGCGAACGGCGGCCGGAGATCACCGCCGAAGGTGGCCATCGTTCGCTGCTCGACCACGCCGCCGAGAAGGCAGCCCTGGCACGAAGTCGCTTCGGCCCCGACATCGGCTACGAGCGGGTCCGGGCGATGCTGCAGGACTCGACCGTGGTGCGCTACCCGACCCGCCTCGCCTTCGCCATCGACGGCCTCGAGCCGGGCATGTTCGCCATCGCCCGACCACTCGGCGAGCGCCCGGCCGACGGCTTCGTGATCAACGTCCACCCGCACTTCGAAGGCCGCGACGACGACCTGCCGCTGCTGATCGCCTACCACTTCGTCGCGATCAACTACGGCGAGATCGCCGACGCCACTGTCGCCGAGTTGTTCGGCGCGACGCTGCTCGGGCTCGGCGTCGAGGACTACTACGAACGGCTCTGCGCCCTGGCCGACGAGCTTTCCTGAAGCTGCTCCCGGTCGCGGACCCCGGACCGGGTCCCCGAGGTAGCCTGCCCACCATCCGCGGCAACACCGCGAAAGCCGAGCCGCAGGACGCTGCTCGGACAGGCGTCGAGACAGGAACCGCAGCGCGTGCATGCCGGATCGTCGATGCTCTCGGCACCACGCACGGCGAAGTCCTCCATGACCCGGATGCCCATCGTGCAGTGTCGGCTGCAGAGCTGGCACGGCGTCCGGCCGGCAAGCGCAGGGTCGATGCGCACGCGCAGCGGCGCCGCGCGGCCGACGAAGGCATGCAGCGCGCCGAGCGGACAGAGCAATCGACACCACAGGCGGGGCACGATCCATTCGACCACCACCAACAGCACCAGCACTGACAGGCCGATGACCGCGCCGCGCGCCACACCTTCGACGACGAGGTTGATCGGCGACAACACGACGAACAGCGGCAGCCCGCTGATGACGACGAAGCCGAGCGAGACGCCGAGCACGCCGAAGCGAAGCCCTCGATTGACGACGCGGCGAACGGGCGCCACCGCACCGCCGACCTTGGCCTTCGCCGCGCTGCGACCGCGGCGCCGAAGCAGCCCCGCCATGCGCCGTCGCAACGAATCGTTGATGTCGAGCAGCCAGCCGAGCGGGCAGACCCAGCCGCAGAACACCGGGCCGAGCAGCGCCGTCACCGCGATCAGGATGGCGCAGCCGATCGCGACCTGCATCGGCAACCCGCCGCCGGCCAGCACCAGCTCGAGCGCGACCAGCGGATCGACGAGCGGCAACAGGCCGAACGACATCGAGAGCCGCGGCGAACCGCGGAACCAGTCGAGGTCGCCGCGCACCGCGAGCACGAACAACAGCAGGAACGCGGCGCCGACGACGCGACGCGACGTGCGCCAAGGTGACGGGCGGGCCTTCATGCCTCACCCCCCACGGGCTTGACGACGATGGCCGCGGGCTGGGTCAGGCAGGCGTGCTCGCACAGACCGCAGCCGATGCAGCACTCGGCATCGACGACGGGGTGCAGCAGCTTGTCATAACGCAGCGCCCGGTCGGGGAACGGACAGGCGTGCCAGCAGACGCGACAGGTGACGCCGTTGTAGGCCAGACAGAGATCGTGATCGATCACGGCCTCGCCGATGGCGAAGTCCTCGAGTTTCGTCGGCTGTAGCGCACCGGTGGGACACGCGGCGATGCAGCGAAAGGTCTCGTGGTCGGCACACAACCAGCACGGGTTCTCGCGGGCATCGAACCACGGCGTGCCCGTGGCCAGGACGCCGGCACCCCGCTCGTCGCCGAACTCCGTCCTCCTCAACGTGTCGTACGGACAGGCCTCGACGCACAGCGAGCAGCGCACGCACGCGGCCAGGAAGTCGGCCTCCGGACCGGCTCCCGGCGGCCGCAACACCGGCGCAGCACCACCAGAGCCGGGCCGTCCCATGCCGCGCGTGAACCACGCCGCAGCCGCGCCGACGCCGAGGCCGAGCCCGAAACAGAAGTCACGCCTGCGGATGTTCATGGTCGCCGCCCTGCCCACCCGTATCGACACCGGGCCCGCTCCGCGATGCCTCTTCGTTCGCAACCGCCTGGGCTCTTCGGCGCAGACACGCGGACCGGCGCCGGGTTAGGCTGTGCCGGTGTCCACGCCCCCCGGTTCCGAGAACGGCTCGATGCTGCGGCGCGCGCTGTTGCCGGATCCGCCGCGCGACTTCGCCGGCCGCCGCACCCTCAAGATCGTGCTGCGGGCGCTGCACGTGCTCTGCGTCGGCATCCTCGTCGGCGCCCACGTGTTCGCGACCACCGACGACGAGCGTCTGACCTGGCTCCTCGCCGCGGTATTCTCCGGCGCCTCGATCCTGGTGCTCGATCTGCACGAGAGCCTCGCGTTCCTGCTGCAGATCAGGGGCGTCGTCCTCGTCGTCAAGATCCTGGCAGTGGCGCTGCTGCCGTGGCTCGGCCCGGCGCGGCTGCCGACCCTGATCGGCCTCGTACTGCTGTCGGTGATCTCGAGCCACGCGCCGGCGAAGGTGCGCTACTTCCTCGTGTTCGGCCGCGGCGCGATCCGGCCCGCCAGGTCGCGCGGCTGAGAGCACTCAGCGATCGATGAACACCCGCAACGCCTGGCTCGCCCGCAGCGTCGTATCGAGGAAGAACCACTGGTGGAACAGCTGCGTGCCGAGCAGCCCGGTGACGTTGGGCAGCGTCAGGCTGGCCGTCGTCGATCCGACGCCGACCGGCTGCACCAAGGCCTGCACGTCGGGCGAGATGTTGAGATAGCAGCCTGAGTAGGACGGGATCGACAGCGGCAACGTCATCGACTGGTAGCGTCGGTCGCCGAAGCCGAGGTAGAGCAGACCGAGACTCCGATACGGCGACACGGCTTGCACCGAGTACTGGCCGCCGATCCGCGGCAGAGTCGCGAGCCCGATGCCGGCCTGCCCGCACGGCGTGCGATAGACGTGCACCGGCGACGGCAGCGGCGCCGGCGGATTGCGATCGTAGGCGAACACGAACGGGAACAGCTCGTACCACGGCGACGCCCGCTTCTGGAAGTAGCGCGCCCCGGACTCCGACACCATCCACAGCCGGTTGCCGATCATCGCCAGACCTTCGAGCCCGGCCGGCAAGGTCAGCAGCGTCGAGGTCGACAACGCCGTCGTCACGCCGCGCTCGTAGAGCACGTCGCGCAGGTGGCTCGCGTTCTCGCCGTAGCTGCTCGACAGGTAGAAGCGCAGGTTGCCCGCGCTCGCCTGATAGCAGAACGCGCCCTGGACCTTCGTCACCGGCAGCTCGAACAGGTGCCGCAGCGTGCCGACCGAGCCGTCGCCGTTCAGCACGAAGCCGCGCATCTCGGAGTTCGCGACGTCGTCGAAGTGGCCGGCCCAGAGGATCTGCTTGCCGTCGATGTCGGGCGCCGTCGACAGGAACGACACGCTGAGGCCGCCCAGCGCGTTGGTGGTGCGCCCCGCGACCGTCGCCGTCCTCGTGTCGAAGCGGTTGTTGGCGAACGTCGCCGGATCGAACAGCCCGCCGGTCGAGACCGAGCGCATGTCGAAGCGCACGATGTCTTCACGGTCGGCGGTGTAGAACCAGCCGCCGGCCATCGCCGCGCCACCGACGTGATCGGAGTTGACCAGGCCCTGCAGCCGGAACACGCGGCGCAGCTCGCCGGCGGTGTTCATCTCGACCAGGATCGGCAGCCTCCCGTTCGGGTTGTTGCCATCGGTGTCCTCGTAGAACATCGTCAGGTAGAGCCGGTCGGTACCGCTGCTCGCCACGCCCTGCGGCACGTACGAGTCGTTGAGGAACGGCGCGTAGCGTCGCACGGCCAGGCTGCCGGTGTCGGGATAGGACTGGATCGTGTTGCTGATGCGGTGATCCGGCCCTTCGGTGCCGTCGAGGTAGTCGTGATACGACTGCATGCCGAAGTACCGGGAGCCGTCCCGGATCGTGTCGTTGTCGAGGAAGTTGGCGATGCCGACGGCGTAGTTCTGGATCGCGACCGCGTAGATGCTGCCGACGAACATGTCGCCCGACGGCGCGCCGCCGCTCGGCTCGGCCGCGACCATGGGGCGCTCGCTGCTCTGCCGCACGCCGCCGTAGTGACTCGAGGTCCGCGATGCGACCAGGTCGCCGTCGAGGAACAGGTGCAGGTCGTAGTAGGTGTCCTCGTCATCGACGCGGAAGGCGGCCTGATACCACCGCCCGGCAATGATCGTCCCACCGCGCAGTTCGACGTCGACCGGGCTGCCGCCGTTGTCGAGTCGCACCAGCCCGCGCAGCGTGCCGTTGTTGATCTTCAACGAGAAGCCGCGGTTGCTCTCGGTGTTGCTGATCAGCGTCCGCCACCCCGAGACATCGCCGGCGCGGAACCAGGCCTGGATCGTGAACGAGTCGTGTCCCGCCGTGTCGACGGTGTTGATCGCGGTCGTGGCGCGCAGGTACTCGCTGCTGCCGTCGAAGCTGGTGTACAGCAGGCGATCGAAGCCGGTGCCGCGATCGTAGGCGAGCACGTCGCCGGCGCCGGCGGCGTGATCGATGCCGCCGACGGCATCGAGCGACGACACCCAACCCGGTCGCGGGTTCTCGAAGCTGCGGTAGCGGAACAGCGTCTTGTGACCGAAGGGAGCGGTCTGCGCGGTCACCGCGCCAGCAGCTCGGACCGCGCAACACACGAGTAGCCACCGTCGCATCATGAATCCTCTTTGGACCGGTACCGTCAATGTCGCCACGACTCCCCGCAACGCCCACAGCATGGTCCCTCCCGCCCGCACGCGGGTCAATGCCCATGGAGGCGCCGGCGTTGACGCCGAAGGTCGCGGCCCAATGCGCCATCGACGCCGCGCTCAATGTCGTGTCGCGCCGCGTCCTCGGCACGCCGCAGACCTACCGCGAAGCCTTCGCGGTCCTGGCGCGAGCCGGGATCATCGACGGGGCACTGCGCGACGCGATGCAGCAATGGGCCGGCATGCGCAATGTCCTCGTTCACATGGATACGAGCCTGGACCTCGACAAGGTCCATGCGGCGATCGGCAACACCGCGCAGCTCCGTTCCTTCCACGTCGTCATGGCGCGCGAGCTGGCTTCGGGAGCCTGAGCGCTCGGCGCGCACCCGCCAGACACGAGGACCACCGGCGCATCCGTGCAGCCGCGCCGGCCAGCCACCGCCGGGTCGGTTCGTTCGCGATCCGGAACCCGTCCGTTACATTCCGTGCGCCGATGAACCCTGACTTCACCAAGCAACCCTACGGCTTCGACGAGTTCGAGAAGCCGACCGCCGAGCAGCTCGCGGCCGCGATCGCCGGCGCCACGCCGTGGACCGCCCCCGAGGGCTTGCAGCACCGGGTCGCCGTCACGGCCCGCGACGCCGACGTCCCCCATCGTGACTTCGCGGCCGGCATGCCGCCGTTCCTCGGCGGCCCGTACGCGACGATGTACGCCGAGCGGCCGTGGACCATCCGCCAGTACGCCGGCTTCTCGACCGCCGAGGCGACCAACGCGTTCTACCGCCAGGCGCTCGCCGGCGGCCAGCAGGGGCTGTCGGTCGCCTTCGACCTCGCCACCCACCGCGGCTACGACAGCGATCACCCGCGCGTCAGCGGCGACGTCGGCATGGCCGGGGTCGCCATCGACTCGATCGCCGACATGCGGATCCTGTTCCAGGACATCCCGCTCGACAAGGTCTCGGTGTCGATGACGATGAAC
>JAGQRA010000884.1 GCA_020425885.1 Planctomycetota bacterium
CTTCTTCTATCGCGCCGCCGGTGATCGACTCGGCATCCTGGCCGGATTCCCGTGGTTCGGCGAATGGGGCCGCGACGTGTTCATCGCCTTGCCCGGGTTGTCGATCGCGCGCGGCCGTCTCGAGCTGTGCGCCGAGGTCCTGTCCGACGCGGTGCCGTTCCTGCGTCGCGGGCTGTTGCCGAACATCTACGCCGCGACCGTGGCCGACAGCCACTACGGTTCGTGCGATGCCGCGTTGTGGTTCGCGCTGGCCGTGCAGCGCTATGCCGACGCCGGCGGCTGTGCCGATCGCGTGCGCGATGAGTACCTGCCGGCGCTGCTCGGCATCGCCGAGCACTACCTGGCCGGCACCGACCTCGGCCTCGCCGTCGATGCCGACGGGCTGCTGCTCGCCGGCGGGCCCGACCTCAACGCGACCTGGATGGATGCGCAGACGAGCAAGGGCCCGGTGACGCCGCGGCAGGGCCTGCCGGTCGAGATCCAGGCGCTGTGGTACGCGCTGCTCGCGTTCCTCGTCGAGCGCGGCGAGGCGCGGTTCGCCGATCCGGCCACGCGTTGCCGGCAGGCGTTCGTGGCCCGCTTCTGGCTCGCCGGCGAGGAGCGCCTGGCCGACCGTTTCCACGCCGGTCTGGCCGATCCGAAGGTGCGGCCGAACATGCTCGTGGCCGCCGCGTTGGCGCGGTCGCCGCTGTCGCGGAGCCAACGCGCCGGCGTCGTCGCGGCGGCCGAGGCGCTGCTGGTGACGCCGCGCGGTCTGCGCACGCTGTCGCCGGAGGATCCCGATTACCGCGGTCGCTACGGCGGCGGCCTCGAGGCTCGCGACGGTGCCTACCACCAGGGTACGGTCTGGCCGTGGCTCGCCGGGTTCTATGTCGAGGCCGCGCTCGCCGCCGCCACCAAGGCGCGGTTGCCGGCGACCAGGCGGCGGCTGCTCGACTGGCTGTGCGGCATGGAACCCGAACTCGATCGTGCGGGTATCGAACACATCAGCGAGGTCTTCGACGGCGATCATCCACAGCGGCCGGGCGGCACCTTCGCCCAGGCCTGGAACAGCGGCGAACTGCTGCGGGCGCTGGCGCTGGTCACGGACGGGGCCGCGGTCGGGAACGAGGCGTGATCGACATCGTCTTCTACTTCCAGGCGCACCAGCCGTATCGCCTGCGCAAGCTGCGTCCCGGCGATCGCATCCGGCGGCTCGACTACTTCGACGAGCCGCTCAACCGGCTGGTCGCGGAGCGCGTCGCCGAGCGCTGCTACGTGCCGATGAACCGGCTGCTGCTCGACGCGATCGACCGCACCGATGGCCAGTTCCGCTGCGCGTTCTCGCTGTCGGGCACGCTGATCCAGCAGCTGCGCGACTGGGTGCCCGAGGCGCTCGAGACCTTCGTCGCGCTGGCCGAGTCGGGCAATGTCGAGTTCCTGTGCGAGACCAGCCAGCACAGCCTCGCGGCTGTCGTCGATCTCGACGAGTTCGCGACCCAGGTCGAGAATCAGCGCGCCACGGTGACCGAGCTGTTCGGCGAGCCGACGACGTTCCGCAACACCGAGCTGATCCTCGACAACGAGATCTGCCGGCGGGTCGAGGAACTCGGCTTCGAGTGCATGCTCGGCGAGGGCGCCGACGGCCTGCTCGGCTGGCGCAGTCCGCAGGTGCCGTACCGGGCCAAGGGCTGCAGGCGGCTCAAGCTGCTGCTGCGCAGCTACTCGCTGTCGGACGACATCGCGTTCCGATTCTCCAATCCGAAGTGGCCCGGCTACCCCCTGTTTGCCGATGTCTACGCCGGTTGGCTGCACGGCGTGCCCGAGCCGGCGCAGTTCGTCGGGTTGTTCATGGACTACGAGACATTCGGAGAGCACCAGGCCGAGGGCACCGGGGTCCTCGAGTTCATGCGCCACCTGCCGCAGCAGGTGTTGCAGGACGCACGCTTCCGATTCCGGACTCCGGCCCAGGTCGCGGCCGAGCGCGAGGTCACGAGCGAACTCGACATCCCGGCGCCGGTGTCGTGGGCCGACGAGGAGCGCAACCTCACGGCCTGGCTCGGCAACCCGATGCAGACCGCGGCCCACGACGCGATCTACGCGCTGCGCGAGGGCGTCGCCGCGGTGGCCGAAAGGCGGCCGGACCTGCTGTCGGCGTGGCGCCGCATGACGACCTCCGACCACGTCTACTACGTGGCCACCAAACACCACAGCGACGCGGAAGTGCACGACTACTTCAGTCCGTACGACTCGCCGCACGCTGCCTTCGTGACTCTGATGACCGCGCTCGACGATCTCGGCCAACAGGTCGACAGGGCGCGGCAACAGATCTGGAAATGAGCATGCAAGATCGTCCGTTCCAACTCTTCGAGATCAGCTGGGAAGTCTGCAACAAGGTCGGCGGCATCCATACGGTGCTGACCAGC
>JAGQRA010000885.1 GCA_020425885.1 Planctomycetota bacterium
CCCAGTTCGACTCCCCCACATCCAAGCCATGCTCACGATCACCAAGGACAAGATCCTCCCCTGCACCGTCACCGGTTCCTGGCCGCGCCCGCGCTGGTTCGACATGAGCATGGAAGGTCGGCCGCTCGACACCTGCATGATGAACACCGCCTACCGCGAGAAGCTGCAGGACGCGCTGACCGTCGTCGTCGGCGACGAGGAACGCGCCGGGCTCGACATCGTCACCCACGGCGACCTGCACTGCGACGACGACATGGCCGGCCGCTCGTGGCATCACTACCCGCTGCAGCGCTGGGCCGGCTTCGAGGGCGACTACCTGCAGTCGGAGGAGACCCGCTCGCCGTGGCTGCGGTATCCGCCGGGCACGCTGCTCAACGAGATCTACACCGGCTGGCGCTGGCCGCGCGTCACCGACAGGATCGAGCACCGGCCGCTCGACTATCCCAAGCTGTTCCGCATGGCGCAGGCGCGCGCCGGCAAGCCGGTGAAGTTCGGCACCTGCTGCTCACAGGTGATGGGCCTGTTCCTCGACATCCATACCAGCAAGTACCAGGACAACCGCCAGATCATCTGGGACATGGCCGAGGCGATGAACAAGGAGCTGCTGCTGCTGCGCGACGCCGGCTGTCGGTGCATCCAGATCGAGGAGCCGACGCTGCACTTCTGGGCCAACACCTACGGCGCCGACAGCGACGAGTGCAGGTTCATGGTCGAGGCCTTCAACCGCGAGGTGCAGGGACTCGACGACGTCGAGCTCTGGATCCACACCTGCTGGGGCAACCCCAACATGCAGCGCGTGATCGACGACAACAGCTACCGGGCCTCGTTCGAGCTCTACCTTCACGCCATGAAGGGCGACGTCTGGACCGTCGAGATGACCGACCGCGACTTCGCCGACATCGAGCTGTTCGCGGCGATGAAGGGCCGGCTGCCGAAGAAGGTCTGCGTCGGCGCCGTCAGCCATCGCAACCTGCAGGTCGACACGCCCGAGACCGTGGCCGGTCGGATCCGGCGCGCGCTCGAGCACATCGACGCCGAGCAGCTGATCGTGTCGAGCGACTGCGGCTTCGGCCGCCAGGGCTGCAATCGCGACATCGCCTTCTTCAAATCGACGGCGATCGCCCAGGGCACCAACCTGGTGCGGCGCGAGCTCGGCCTCGAGACCAGCTACGTGCCGGCCGCGGATCCGGCGCTGCAGACCGACATCGTGCCGAAGACCGCGGCGCGATAGTCACCCTCGCTCTACCCACCGAGCGGCACCAGCCACGACACGTCCTCGAACGGCACCTCCATCGCGACCTTGCCGTAGTCGACCGTGATCGTCTCGCGCACCTTGTCGACCTTGCGCACGGCACAGGCGCGATGCCAGCGCGGCAGGAAGACCTGATCGCCCTTCCGGAGCCCGTGACAGAACTTCATCCGGCGGCGGTGGACCTTGGCGTGCAGCAGCAACCCGTCGAGTGCGCCCTTGAGCTGCCGCGCCCGTTCGCCGTGCTGCCCCGGCGCCTGGGTCAAGGCGATGACGTGCTCCTCGAGCGCGGCGCGGGCCGCCCTCAGCTCGTGCTCGACCGTGCCGTCGGCCTCCTCCTGCAACCAGTTCTCGCGCCGCACCGCCTCGGCCAGGCGCTGCTCGAGTTCGGACTGCTTGTCGGCAACCGACCGCGACAGGTCGGCCGAACGGCGGCGATCGGCCTCGGCTTCGCGGCGCGCGAGCTGGACCTTCTCGATGACGTGATCGAGGGTCGGATCGCGCTCGCCGAGCAGCTCACGGGCGCGCGCGACGACCTGCTTCGGCATGCCGACGCGGGCGGCGATGTCGAGCGCGTGACTGTTGCCCGGGATGCCGACGTCGAGACGGTAGAGCGGCCGCAGCGTCTTGCCGTCGAACGCCATCGAGCCGTTGTCGGCGCCCTGGTGCTGGTAGGCGAAGTCCTTGAGTCGACCGAGGTGGGTGGTGACGACGGCGAAGGCGCGCGAACTCACGATCTGCTCGAGCACGGCATAGCCGAGCACCGAACCCTCTTCGGGATCGGTGCCGGCGCCGAGCTCATCGAGCAGCAACAGGCAATTGGGCGCGGCGTTGTGCAGGCAGCGACTGATGCGTTGCACGTGCGAGCTGAACGTCGACAGGTTCTGCGAGATGCCCTGCTCGTCGCCGATGTCGGCCTGCACGGCACGGAAGAACGGCACCCTGGCGCCGCGGTCGGCCGGGATCGGCACGCCACTCTGCGCCATCAGCGCCAGCAGGCCGACGGTCTTGAGGACCACGGTCTTGCCACCGGTGTTGGGGCCGGTGACGACGAGCAGGTGGTTCGGATCGCCGAGCGCCAGCTCGAGCGGCACGACATCGGCGCCGGCCTGCTGCAACAGCAGCGGATGGCGGGCGCCGGCGAGGCGCAGCGGGCCGTCCTTGTCGACGTCAGGGACGGTGTAGCCGTCGGCGGCGACGAGGCGGGCCTCGGCCTGCAGCAGGTCGGCGGCGGCGAGGAACTCGACGGCGCCTTCGACCTCGGGGCCGAGCCGCCGCAAGGCGCGCGCGGCCGATGCCAGCACGACGTTGATCTCGCGGTGTTCGGCGGCCTGCGCGTCCGACAGGCGGTTGGCCATCTCGACGACCTCCTCGGGCTCGACGAACAGCGTCGCGCCCGAGGCGCTGCGGTCGTGCATCACGCCGCGCACGCGGCCGCGGCTGTCGGCCTTGACCTGCAGCACGGGGCGGCCGTGGCGCCAGGCCACGTCGGGTGATTGCAGGCTGCGCCGCACCTCGATGCGCGCCAGCACACCGGCGACGGCGGCGTCGACCGCGGCCCTGGCCTGCTCGATCTCGGCGCGGATCTGCCGCAGCCTGTTCGAGGCCGAGTCGAGCACCTCGCCGCGATCGTCGACGAGCTGCTCGAGCTCTTCGACCAGGTCCTCGAGATCAGCGGCGGCCGCGGCCACGGCGGCCAGCACCGCGGTCTGCGCCAGCAACCAGCGCCGGCAGCGCTCGCCGGCACGCAGCAGCCGCTTGAGGTCGGCGAGGTCCTTGGCCTGGACGACGTGTTCGCCGGCGAAGAACCCGGGCAGCCACGACCGGACCTCGACGGCACCACCGAGCGGCAGCCCCTGGTTGTCGCCGAGCCGCTCGGCGAGCGCGGCCACGGCCTCGAAGTGGCGCCGCAGTTCGCCGTCATCGGTGAACGGCAGCAGCGCAACGACCGCGGTGCGACCCAGCGGTGAGGACAGCCGTTCGATCAACATGCCGCGCACGACATGGAACTCGAGCGCGTCGAGATCGAAGGGGCGCCCGCCGGGAGAAGCCATGGTCTGCAGCATGTTGCCCGCCGCCGCCCGCTTGTAAACTCCGCGCCCGATGAAGAGCAGAAACAGCAGCACCAAGAGCGGCCGGCAGCCCGGCTTCGGCACCCTCGCCATCCATGCCGGCCAGGTCCCAGACCCGACGACCGGCGCGATCATGACGCCGATCTTCCAGACCAGCACCTACGTCCAGGAAGCGCCCAACAAGACCAAGGGCTACGACTACTCGCGCTCGGGCAACCCGACCCGCACCGCGTTGGAGCAGAACATCGCCGGCCTCGAGGGCGGCCGCTTCGGCCTCGGCTTCAGCAGCGGCATGGCGGCGATCACCTGCGTGCTCAACCTGCTCGAACAGGGTGACCACGTCATCGCCGGCAACGATCTCTACGGCGGCACGTTTCGCCTGCTGCGCACGGTCTACGAGAAGTTCGGCGTCAGCACGACCTTCGTCGACCTGACCGACCTCAACGAATTGCGCGCCGCGATCCAGCCGAACACCAGGCTGGTGTTGCTCGAGACCCCGACCAACCCGTTGCTGCGTTGCTGCGACCTCGCCGCGATCAGCAGGATCTGCCGGCAGCGCAATCTGCTGACGCTGGCCGACAACACCTTCGCGACCCCCTACCTGCAGCAACCGCTGGCGCTCGGTTGCGACCTCGTCGTGCACTCGACTACCAAGTACCTCGGCGGTCACAGCGACGTCGTCGGCGGCATGCTGGTCGGCAACGACGACGCACTGCGTGCTCGACTCGCCCACTTCCAGAACTCGTGTGGCGGTACGCCGGGTCCGATGGACTGTTTCCTGGTGTTGCGCGGCACCAAGACGCTGCACGTCCGCATGGAGCGCCACTGCAACAATGCGATGGCGGTGGCGAAGTGGCTCGCCCAGCACGACAAGGTGGCCAGGCTCTACTACCCTGGCCTGCCGAGTCACGGCACCTACCGCATCGCCAAGAGGCAGATGCGCCATGGCGGCGGCATGGTGTCGGTCGAACTGAAGGCCTCGGTCGCGCAGGCCAAGCGGTTCTGCGCCAACCTCGAGGTGTTCTCGTTGGCCGAGAGCCTCGGCGGCGTCGAGAGCCTGGTCGATCACCCGGCGTCGATGACGCACGCGTCGATCCCGAAGAAGGAGCGGCAGCGCGCCGGACTCGAAGACGGCCTGGTGCGCCTGTCGGTCGGCATCGAAGACCAGCAGGATCTGATCGCCGACCTCGATCAGGCGCTGCGCAAGC
>JAGQRA010000886.1 GCA_020425885.1 Planctomycetota bacterium
GGCAACCTCGCGCGCATGGCCCTGATCGATCCGCTGACCGGCCTGCGCAATCGTCGCGCCATGCTCGAGCACCTGCGCTTCGCGGTGCTGCGCGCCACGCGCAACAAGGTCAGCCTCGGCGTCATGTTCATCGACCTCGACGGCTTCAAGGCGGTCAACGACACCAGGGGTCACAGTGCCGGTGACGAGGTCCTGCGTCAGGTCGCGCGACGGCTGCAGGCGAAGCTGCGCGCCACCGACCTCTGCGCCCGCATCGGCGGCGACGAGTTCACGATCCTGATCGAGGACATCGAAACCGGCGACGACCTCGAGCTGGTGCGACAGAAGGTCCAGCGGGCGTTGTCGGCGCCGATCGACATCGACGGTCACCCGCAGCGGGTCCGTGCCAGCATCGGCGCGGCCGTGTTCCCCGAGGACGGCGCGACGGCCGAGGCGTTGTTGCAGAGCGCCGATGCGGCGATGTATCGCAGGAAGCGAGGTCGGCCGGACGAGGCGCGTGGTCAACAGGACAGCCAGTCGGGCTGATGGCCGCGGTCTGGCGAGCGCAGCCTCGGCCTCAGTACTCCCGCATCCCCTTCTGCCCCGGCATCGGCACCGGGTACCTGCCATCGGCCCCGGCGAGCAACGGCGCCGCCGAATCCATCGTCAGCTTGTCGACCTCGGGCGCGAACTCGAAGTCGCCGTTGAGGATGTCGTCGTAGCTGATCTCCTGACCGGTGTGGGCCGCCATGCGCCCCATCGACGTGACCAGGCTCGTCTTCACGCCGGCATCGACCTCGTTGTAATCCGCGCCGGCCTGGATCGCCGCGATCAGCGAGTTCCATTCGTTCTGGTAGGGATTCTGTTCGTCCGCCGCCACCTCCGAGGTCCAACGCAGCTGCTCGCGGTCGATGGCGAGCCCGCCGTAGATCTGCGATGGCAAGCCGCAGTCGCCGTTGTTGGAGACCACGGCGGTGCCCTTGGTGCCGTGGGCGAAGCTCCGGTAGATGGTCTTGCAACCGGTCATGCAGCGGCCGTCGAAGAACATCTTGGTGCCGTCGCGGAAGGTGTACTCGACCGAGTAGCTGTCGAAGTTCTGGTCGATGTAGACGCCTTCCTTGCTCTCGCGATAGTGACGGCCGCCGACCGCCTGCGCCAGCACCGGCCACTCGCCCTTCATCCAGCACAGATGGTCGACGATGTGGATGTTGAAGTCGCTGAAGTTGCCGCCGCTGGCCCACAGGAAGCTGTGGAAGCGTTGGATCTGGTACATCAGCTCGCTGATGCCGGCGGGCTTGGGCAACGACCGGAAGAACGCGGCCGGCGCATGCATGCGATAGCCGCGCATCAGCACGACGTCGCCGAGTTCGCCGTTCTGGATGCGCGACTGCAGCTCACGCATGCCATGGTTGTGGCGCGACATCAGGCCGACGCCGACCTTGAGCCCCTTGGCCTTGGCCCGTTCGTTGAGCGCGAGCATGCGTCGGCTGGTCGGCCCATCCACGGTGACGGGCTTCTCCATGAACACGTTGAGCCCCTTGTCGATGGCGTAGGTGTAGTGCACCCAGCGGAAGGCAGGCGGTGTCGTCAGGATGACGATGTCGCCGGGACTCAGGCAATCCATGGCCTTCTGATAGGCATCGAAGCCGATGAACTGGCGGTCGGCCGGCACGTTCACCTTGGCCCCGAACTGCTCGACCAGCGCGTCGGCGGCGCCGGCCAGCTGACCGGTGAAGACGTCGGCCATGGCGACGAGTTCGATCTCGGCGCCGGGCACCGACAGCGCGTTGGCCGCCGCGCCGCCGCCGCGACCGCCGCAGCCGACCAGGGCAATCCGGATCTTGCCGCTGCCGCCGACGTGGACCTGGGAGATCGCAGGGCCGGCCAGGATCGATGCGGCGGCAAGGCGGCCCGTGCTGACGAGGAAATCGCGACGCGAGGTCGGATCCGGATGACCTGTGCTCATGCCACGGATCGTCGTCGCGGGCATCGGGCTGTCAACGTTTGCTCGCGGCCGCGTCTGCGGCGCGGAACCTAAGGCAGCACGACGCCGAGCACGGGGTTGGTCGCCTGGACGGCGAAGGCCGCGAGATCGAAGCGTTGCTCCGCGATCTGCAGACCGATCAGCCCCGACCAGCTCGGCACCGCCAACGCATGCTGGCTGGAGCCCGTGGGCAGGAACTGCGTCGCGACGGCCAGGAACGCGACACAGGGCAGGCACTCAGACGCAGGATCTTCCCTCCGGGGCTCGGTTGGCGATGCAGTCGATGGGGAGAGACGAGAACACTCGTCGACGATCGTGGTCTTTCGATCGGTACCAGTTACAGCGGTGCCAGGACCAGAAGGCACATGTGGTTTTTGGTCCTGGCACCGTTGGCTGATCAGCCGCGCAGGATGCGGGCCGCCTCGGCGAGGATCCTCACCTTGGCGATCGCGACCTCGGTGGTCGCGACCGGGCGATCGGCGAACGTCCCGAACCCGCAGTCGGGATTGAGCCAGATGCGGTCGGCGCCGAGCAGATCGGCGAGTCGGGCGACGCGCTCGGCCACGGCGGCCGGCTCCTCGTCGGGGTCGGTGCGCGGGTTGACGGCGCCGAAGCCGATGCTGCAGTTGGCCGGCAACTGGGCCAGCAGCGTCTCGGAGCCCGCGCGCGGGGTCGCGTACTCGAGCACGAACTGGCCGACCTTCATCTTCGCCAAGGTCGGCAGCAGCGGCGCGTAGTCGCCCGACAGCAGGACGTCCTCCTGACGGCTCCAGTTGCCACGGCAGACATGGATCGCGGTCATGGTGCCGTCGATGCCGTCGACGACGCGGTTGATGAGATCCACCGCGAGTTCGAGCTCGGCGGCCGGATCGGCGGCGGCGGCCAGGGCGGCACACATGAAAGTGCGGGTGGCGGCCTTGCCGGCGAACACGATCTCCGTCAGCACGGGTTCATCGAACTGCACGACCTCGACACCCTGCTGCACCAGTTCGAGCAGCTCCTCGCGCAGGATGCGAACGATGTCGGCGCAGAGTTCCTCGCGGGTGGGGTAGGCGTCGGCCGAGAGCTGCTTGACCCACATCGAGCGTGACAACAGGTAGGGGCCGGGCAGCGTGACCTTGCAGGCACGGTCGGTGCGGGCGCGCAGGAATTCGAGTTCGCCAGCGGCGAGCGGCGTGCGGCGCGCCAGGCGACCGCGGATGGTCGGGTTCTTGATCGCGAACGCGGGCACGTCGAGCGTCTGCAGCAGCGCCTCGAACGCGGCCTTGTCTTCGACGTAGTCGAGCAGGTCGGCCATCGTCATGAGCTCGACGCCATCGAGCTTCTCGGCGAGGAACGAGTAGAAGTTGTCGCGTCGCTGTTCGCCGTCGGTGAGGACGTCGACGCCGGCGGCGACCATCGCATCGATGGCCTCGTTGCAGGCGTCGTCACGCAGCCGCTCCAGGTCGGCCGACTTCCTGCGCGTGGCTTCGAGCAATGGCCGTGGACGTGGCCAGCTGCCGACGACGGAAACCGGGAACAGGGGAATGGGGCGGAGCTCGGGCATGATCAGAGGACGCTGAGGCGTGGGTTGACGGGGACGGAGGTGAGAACGGTCTGCGTCACCGGGCAGCGCCGCAGCGTCTCGCTCAGGATCTCACCGGCCTGCTGCTCGTCGGCGTCGCTGTCGAGGTAGACGTTGAGTTCGACACCGGCCAGGGCCGGACTGCCGTCTTCGGCGACGGCGAGGAAGACGAGGCTGTTGCGGCACCGTGCCTTGGCGACGACCTCGAGGTTGCGGACCTCGATCGATCGCTGCGACAGGCGCCACTGCAGCCCGGTGGCGATGGCACCGGCGACTGCCGACAGCAGGAACTCGATCGCCGACGGCGCCGGATCCTCGGTGTCGAAGCTCGCCGGCTGGCCGACGAGGTAGCCGTGATTGCGCACCGAGACCTTGGCCAGCATGCCCTCGTGCCATCGGGCGCGAACCTGCCAGACGTGGTCGCGCGCCCGCTGCAGATCCTGCTGCAGGGCCGCGTCATCGTCCTTCTTGCGCACGAAGTAGTGGGTGTAGCCCGCGTCGGCCGGCCGGGCATCCAGCATGCCGTGGCCGACCATCCGGCACCACGCCGGCAGGTCTTCCTTGACCGAGACCTCGCGGCTCTTGACCAAGAGGACGCCGCCCGGCGGCAGCGGTGCCATCGCCGAGCGGATGATCAGCAGGAGACCGCTGCCGCAATCGAGGTCACCGCCGTCACAGGTGGCGTCAGGCTCGGGGGCAGCGCGGTCGTCGGTCACTTCTACCGACCCCTAATAGCTGACGCACGGCGCGCCGTCCTGCAGGAACTCGACGAGCTTGGCACCGCCGACGATCGCGGCACCGGGGATCAGCTTGCCTTCGTCGAGTTCGCGCCGCTTGAAGCACGGCGAACAGACCCAGATCGTGCCGCCGGCCTTGACGAAGTTCGCCATCAGCTCGCCCAGCGGCGCGAAACCGGGCTCGTGCACGTCGTCGGCATAGCCCTGCTGGCAGAGCCGCACGGCCTCGGTGCTGAGGAAGACGACCGTCTCCTTTTCCGACGCGGCGGCGGCGTTGGCGACGACGAAGGCGACGGTCGCCTTGTCGGCGTCGTTCTTGGCGTAGGTGAGGCTGACACAGAACTTGCTCATGGTTTGCTCCGGCGTTGGATCCAGAAGATTGGGGGGGAGGCGTGAAGCAGGGTGTGACCGGTGAGGCCGCACCAGGCGGGAAGATCGACCGGCGCGGCGGGGTCGCGCGCGGTCAGTTGCAGCACCGCCGCCGGCGGCAGATCGGCGAGGCGGAACTTGAGTTCGAGGACGAGGTCGCCGCAGCCGAGATCGCCGGCATCGAAGTCGGCATCGGCGGCCGGCGGGGCTGCGGTCGCGGTTGCGGCGGTGCTCGGGATGGCCGGCGCCGCAGCGGCCGCCGGCGCGGCTGCGAACAGGTGGGGCGGTCGCTCGATGCGGCCCGCACCCTCACGCTCGCCGGCGCGGAGCCAGGCTTCGAGGAAGCAGTCGCGGCGACGGATCCACTGCAGCGAACGCTCGCACAGGCCGTCGACGGGCTCTCGGAGCTCGGCGGCGCCGCAGACGACGCAGCGCGGCGCGTTGCGGCTACCGAGGATGACGGCGAGGACCGCCTCGTGGCCGCACAGATTCCGACCGCACAGCCGACACGGCTGCCCGGTCAGGTCCTGAACGGTCTCCAGGAGCGCTGCCGTGCGCTCGGAGACCGTCCCCGGCTGCAGCGGATCGTGGAGGTCATCGGTCACGGGTGACTCCGACTCAGAAGTGCACCGACAGCAGGAAGTAGGCGACCTGACGGCTCTCGTCGTCGATGCCGTAGCCGATACCGGCATTGACGCCGCTGGGGAAGTCCCTGGCGAGGATGACGTCGGCCTCGTATTCGCCCTCCTGCGCCGAACTGCCGCGGCGCTCGAGATGGAGCAGATTGATGTCGAGGTCGAGATCCCAACCCGGCGAGGTGTTGATCGCCAGCTGGGTGGTGGCGATGTCGCTGCGCCAGGCACCGCCATACTGGTGCAACAGACCGGCGCTGTTGAAGTCGGCCGGGTTGATGTGCATCGCACCCTCGCTGTCGGAGTAGGTCAACGACGCGGACTCGAAGAAGCCGCCGCAGCAGTCGAGCTGTCGCGAGACCTGCACGCGGAAGGCCGAGATACCCGGCAAGGCGGCGCGCTCGCGGAAGCCGTACTCGGCCTTCCAGTTCACCGCGCCCGGCAGCGTGCCGTCGATGTCGACGCCGTACCAGGTGTCCTTGCTCTCGACGTCGCCCGAGTTGGTGCCCTTCAGGACATGGGGGCGCACGGACTTGACGAGATCGGCGGTCGGTCCGCCGAGATCGATGCGGGCGGTCGCGCCGCAATAGCGCACCGGGTCGTGCGTGCTCTGCAACGGGCCGTAGTCGTCGAGGACGAAGACCTCGACGTCGTGGCCGAAGAAGTTGCGCGACAGCCAGGCGCCGGTGAACGTCGCCGGCCGTTGCAGGAAGTCGCACGAACCGAGGACGAGCCCATTGCCGAGGACGTACTCGCTGCGGCCGACGACCCACTTGTCACCGAGGCCGAACATGTCGTCGGCCTCGACGTAGGCCTGCGAGATGCCGTCGAAGTTCGGGTTGTTGGCAGCGCCGGCGCGCGAATCGGAGTAGCTGCCGCCGCCGCCCCAGACCTCGGAGTAGTTGACCTCGAGGAAGGCGCGCACCTTCTCGGTCGCCTGGAAGTCGAACTGCAGCCGCGCGCGCGTCGTCTGTTGATCGTTGGCGTTGGCGTAGGGCTCGTTGTCGGGCTTGTCCGAAGCACGTCCGCGGAAGCGGATGTCACCGGTGACCTTCAGCCGGTCCGACTGCAGCAGCAGGCCTTTGGCGCCCGGGTCGCCCTCGGCCGCCATCGGCCGACCGCCGAAGACGAAGCATTGGTGGTCGGTGCTGTAGCACTGCTGTGCCCGCACGACGGGGGCAAGTCCGGCGGCGGCGGCAATGGCTGCCGTCAGGGTGGGCAATCGATTCATCTTCTCGTCTCGCTGTTGGGTTGGAATGAACCGCTGCGCGAGTCGAGCACGTGGCGAGGGAAGCCGCAGGGCATCACCGTGCCGTTGCGACAAAAACCGACCGGTCCCTCGACCGCGCGCGGCTTCGCACCGCGGGCTGGCCGAAAGTCCCCTCAGGTGTGGGGGCGGCGGAACTTCTGCGATCGGCTGATCACTGGCGACAGGCTAGGAGCCCTGCCCGCGGCCATGCAAGACACGAAGCTGTAACGACATATCGACGCAAGCGATGATGTGGTCCCTGCGCATCACCAGGACCGATAGGCCACGAGTGGAGCGATCGCAGCTGCGCTCCGCGCCACCTACCGGCAACGCCGCGTCGGCTACTTCACCAGAGGTACCCGCAGTTGCCGAGTGCCGTAGAACCGCGTGATCGGAGAGTCGGTGTAGAGCCCTTGGAAGTAGAGGGAGGTTCCGACGCTGAGCCACTCGGGAAGGGCGAACTGCCACTCGGCCGTGGCGCCGATGCGCAGCGGCTGGGTGCCGAGGTAGTACGACCCGATGTCGACATTGAGGAAACAGCCCGGGAACTGCGCCGACGGGATCGACGCGCCGCCGAGCGACATCAGCAGGAACTGCAATGCACCGTTGTCGGCGTTGTCGACTCTCACGCCGAGGAACTCATGGCCAATCTGTTGGACGTTCTGATTGAAGGTCGTGATCGTGGCGGGACCGCAACCAGTTCCGTTCACGCTGATCGAGGGACTCCCGCTGCGGTAGGTGTAGGCCCGACCCTTGACGGAGTAGGTCGCCCCCCCGTCATCGGGGGCGTAGGCGATCGGAAACTGGTCCCGGAAGCGGTTGAAGGTGATGGCTGCCGCCTGCACCTCATCGAGGCCACTTATCGATGCGCTCCCCTCGGTCGTCACCCCGTTGTAGCCGACTCGTACGCAAAACGACCAGCCGCCGTTCCTCCTGAACACCGAGGCCCAGTGCGACCTGGTATCCGAATCGTACGCAACGCTGCAAACCGCGAGGTCCGCGACGATCGAACTGCCGATGCTCTGGATCGCTCGGCTGGTCCAGGTCGAAGCGCCGATCTGCCAGTCGAGGCGGTGCAGGTAGGTACGGAAACCCCACTTGCTCGAGGTCTTTCCCGGCAGCTCCGTGACCGTTGCCGCAGGGTAGTGCAAGACGTAGCGACCGTCCTGGCCAGCTACGCGAGGCGCGAGCCGCTGAGCGGAATTGGTGTACCGGAAGAAGGCAGAGTTCGATTCGACGGCCAGCGCGTCGACCTGACGTGCGGCGACATCCCATGCGGTGTCGCCGTTGTTGTTCCACTCCTGCCAGACGACCAGCCAGGTCAGCGGGTGACTGGTCGTGGCCAGCGCCCGACGATTGATGCTCGGCCGCTCCATGTCCATGTTGGTGCCGCCCGCCCCGGTCAGCGGCACCGGGTTACCGTGCACGGCCGGCGAGTTGGGCAGCGGTGTCAGGTCGATCCCCATGCAAACGACCCGCGACGTCGCGGAGTTCACGGGTGGATTGGAAGGCGCCGTATCGTCGCGCTGGAAAGTCAGCAGGAAGTGATCTGCGCCCGGGCCGTAGCTCGTACCGCCGACGTCGATGTTCGTGCTGTGGGATCCGGGCCAGTTGCTCGGTTGGGCCACGGTCGTATCGAGTACGCCGCTCGAGTACAGGTGGATGTGGTAGCGCAATCGGCTCTCGGCGGCGGCCGTGACGAACCGCGTCAGGGCAACGCAGTAGTAGCCGGGAGTCTGGTATCTCGGAGCCGCTGCGCAGCGGACCTCTGGCGTCGACCAGTTGCTGCTGAGGTCATTGAACACGACGTTGCTGCTCGAGAAGTTGTCCGCGGCAAGACGCGCGTAGCAGTCGTGATCGCTCGCCGATGCGATTCGGGTGTATGCGACCATGAGTTGGCTGTTGGCGTCGAAGCAGCAGATGTCGACCGCGCCGACTTCGGCGCCGGTTTCCATCGCTACCGGCGACAGCAATGGGTCGATCGTGACCGGATAGGTCGCGTCGATCAGGAACGCGGCCGGCACCGTCAGCGACACCTGCTCGCCGTCGAAGGCGGTGGTTATCGCCTGCCGGCGACCGCCGCCATCGAGCACCCAGGCCTTGCCGTAGCGGACGAGCTCCGTGCCGGCAGCGTCGCACAACGCGAAGCCGCGGTGAGCCGCAGCGAACGGCTCCGCGCTGAGCCGACCCGACAGCGTTCCGGTTACCACGAGGTCACCCTGCGCGACCGGCCGCTTCGCGATCGTGAACGTCTGCTCGAGGCCGGCCATCGTGAGGTCGTAGGCTTCGGTGACGTCCGCGAACCTGTACTCGTAGCGCGTGTCGCTGTGATAGCGCACCGGGCGTTCCCCGGCGGCCATCAGCGTGTGCTCGCCGATGGTCACCGATGTCGTGCGCCAGCTCACCGGCAGGTTCTCGGGATAGCTCGGGCCGAGGTATCTGACGAACGTCATGTCGCCATGGAACGAGGCCTTGTAGTGCGGTTCGGCGCCGCCCCAAATGCCATACTCGGCCTCGGGCTCATCGGTACCGCCGCGAATCGGCAGGACGCCGGCGAACAAGCTGACCGGCGGTGTCAGGGCATCGGAGGTGGCGGATTCAACTGGCCCTGCCACGCCGCCTTGTGGTTCGGGTTGCTGCGGCACAGACAAGACGGTTAGGAAACTCAGGGTGACGATCAGGTGCATGGCGGCGCTCGGGAGGTGTCGGGTGTCGGAACTGCGGCTCCGGACCACCGGACCCACACCCCCAATTTGTGGCACCCATCCGTACCCGTCAACCAGCCCCGCGAAGCCACGTAGCCACCTGGCCCGGGCTTCCACAGCGATCCTCGGGGCGCAAACTCACGCCCGCACCTCCGAGCCTGTCCTGGACTTCTGACTCACTGCGCGATCGTCAACCTCCCCTCCGGTCACCGCATCGCGTATGCATGATTTCGACCAGCCGATGCCCCCATGACCCGCGATCGCCGAATCTTGCCTTTCGTCGCCGTGGTGATCGTCGCCAGCGCCGCCTTCTGGGCCGCATCGACGCGCATCACCTCGCCGCCCGAGCTGCCGCCCACCGACTTCGGCGTCCCCCCCACCGTGGCCGCGAACGGCACTGGCGCGAGCCCGCACACGATCGCAGTCGACCGGGTCGCCGCCGACGCCGCCGACATCACGACGACGTCAGCGCCCGTTGCCGATGGCGCGCTGACCGGGCGCCTGCTGCAGGCAGGTCGGCCCCTCGGCGACATCGAGCTGCTCTGCTGCAGCGGCACCGGCTGGCAACCGCACGAGCTGTCACGAACGCGCACGCAAGCCGACGGAGCCTTTCGCCTGCCGGCGCCCGATGCGCCGTTCTGGTTGACCGCCGACGCCGAATCGCTGCCGGTACATTGGCGGACGGAGGTGCGCGCGCCCGACCGGCCAGCGCTCGGCGATGTCGACGTGCCGGTGCCGGGCGTGATCGTCGGTCGCGTGCACGATGGCGGCGGCGGTGCGGTCGCCGGAGCGACCGTCGCGTGCGAGCTGTCGTCCTACCAGATGGTGTCGCGCGGCGGCACGTCCGAGTGGCCGCGTGCCGTGACCGACGCGCAGGGTCGCTTCCGACTGCTTCGCCTGCCGCCGGGCGAACGCTCGTTGCGTTGCGAGGCAGACGCGTTCGCGGTCCGTCTCGGCCATGCGGTCGAGGTCACGGCCGGCGCCGAGGTCACGACCGAGATCGCGCTCGATCGCGGCGCCCTGCTGCGCGGCGTGGTGCTCGATTGGCGCGGGCACCCACTCGACGGTGCGCAGGTGCGATGCGACGACGGCCGGGACACCGCGACCGACGCGCTCGGGCGATTCACGTTCGCGCACTTCCGGCGCGGCGCGAACCTGACGGTGCGGGCCGATGGCCACATGGAGCAGGAGCTGCAGTTCGTGATGGAGGTCGAGCCGATGCTGCAGGTCCGGCTCGAACGCGCGGTCACGCTGCGCGGCATCGTCCACGGCAGCGAGGGGCGGCCGGGCACGGTCTACATCTCGACGGCGACGAGTCCACGCGCCGATGCCAGCAACACCCTGCCCTACGGCCGCATCTTCGAGGAACTCGACATCGTGCGCGAAGGCCGGTTCGAGGTCGACGGACTGTCGTGCGCGGCCTTCGAGCTGACTGTCACCGTGCCCGGCGTCGGCAAGGTCGGGCCGGTGTTCGTCGACCTGCAGGGCGACACCGAGGTCGAGATGACGTTGGTGCGCGAACACCGCATCACCGTGCGCGTGCAAGATGCGGACGGGGCACCCCTCGCCGCGGCAGAACTCGTGCGCGATCCAGCGGCGACGAAGTTCCCGACACTCTACGCCCCGGGGCCGCAGCTCATCGGCCGCATCCTGTCACGGCGCGATCGCAAGGACACCTTGACGGTGCGCGATGGCGAGGTCACGTTCGGCAACCCGGCGCAGGAGGCGCTGGCTTTCGTGGTCAGCGCCGATGGCTACCTGCCGGCGGCGATGAGCTTCCCGGCCGGTGCTTTGCCGTCGCACACCGTGGTGCAGATGACCCGGGCCGGCTCGCTGCGCGGCGCGGTCGGCGGCGGCGATCGCGTGGCCTGCGGCGCTGCGTTCGTGTTCTGGCCCGCGGACCAGGCGACGCCGCAGGACACCGCGGTGCCGGCGATCGCGCAGCTCGAGGCCGAGGATCCGCTCGGGCCACGGCGGGCGATGGTCGCCGCCGACGGCAGCTTCGCTGCTGCCAACGTCGCCCCCGGCCCCTATCGCGGCGTGCTGTCTCGCATCAACTCGCGCACCGCGGCCGAACCTACCGGTTGCGCGATCGTCGATGCCGGCGGCGATCCACGTTCGGCGGTCGAGTTCACGGTGATCGCCGGGCAATGCACGCAGATCGTCGTCGGCGAGCCGGCGCTCGGCGTGCTGCGCGGGCGCGTGCTCGTGAATGGCCAGCCGACCGCCGGCATCGTCATCGCCGCCGCGCGGCCTGCTGCCGCGGCCGATACCCGCCACAGCCTGCACGGCTGGTTCGACAAGGGCGACTGGGACAACGAAATCACCTACCGCTTCGCGCCGGGCCAGCTCACCGACGACGATGGCAGCTTCCGGTTGCTGTACCGCGATGCCGGTCCGATCGAGCTGCGCCTCCGACATCCGGACGGGCATGCGACGTCGACGCCGATCGTGGTCGAGTTGCCGCCGCCGGGCCCCGAGGTCGTGCGCGACCTGCAGTTGCCGATCGGCGGGATTCGAGGGCGCTTCCCGATCGGCTCGGTGCCCGAGGCCGATCGCCAGCACTACCGCATCACGCTGTTCCCGCTGCGCAAGGCCACCGACGACCCCTTCTACTCGGCCGGCGATTTCTCGTCGCCGATCGCGTGGGACTGTGCCCATCACGAGGGCATGCAGGACGGCGCCTTCGAGTTCGGCTACCTGTCGGCCGGAACCTGGCTGGTGCGCGCCCATACGGCGACGTTCGGCGGTGCCCTGTTGTGGCAGCGTGCCGTCGACGTCGAGCGGGATGTCGTCGAACTCGGCGACATCGAAGTTCGGGCGCCGGTCGCCGCGACGGTGCGCTTCGCTTGGGCCGATGGCAAGGCACCCGAGGGCGGCGTGCGCGGCATCTGGCTGTGGCGCGCGCACGGCGGCGACGAGCGGGCGATCTGGGTCGCGACCGTGGCCGCCGCCGATGGCGCGGCACAGTGCGCGGCGATCGAGCCGGGCGACTACACGATGCAGCCGTTCGGTGGTGGCGACGACTACGGCTGGGGCAACCTGCTCGGCGGCATCTCCGGCCCGCCGGTCGCCGCCCCCGTGCAGATCCGGATCGCGACCGACGGCGCCGTCGCACCCGCGGTCGTGACCTTCGTGCCGTTGCCGGCCGAGAACGGCAAGTGACCGCGGCACGCGGGCCGGCGCAGCCGTAGTCTCTGGCGCCATGGTCGATGCGCTGCCAGGCAACGTGATCGCTTCGGGCCTGAGCTCGAAGCTCGAGACGGTCCTGAAGATCCTCCGCACCAACAAGCCGGCCGACAAGGTCGAGAAGGCGACCACCGCGCTGAAACAGTACGAGAAGCACCTCGGCGAGGCCCAGGCCACGATGCAGGCGAAGAACGTCGAGCTGTCGCAGGAAATCGATGGCATCAGCTACGTGCCGGACGCCGTCGACGACGACTTCAAGAAGCTCACACGGACCTGCCGTTCGCGCGCGGCCGAGCTCAAGGACCTGGCCAAGGACAAGAAGCGCGGCGAGCTGCACGGCAATGTCGGCAAGCTGATCCGGCTGCGCGACGGGCTCAACGACGACGTCACCGATATCGAGGCGTTCAAGAAGAGCGTCGTCGCCGCGATCGATGCCGAGAACGCGGCCCTCATCGACGACTTCGAGGCCGAGCAGACCAAGAAGTTCAACAAGGCCGGGGTCGCCCTGTGGTTCCTGACCGATCAGATCAAGGACCGGCGCCGGACCCTGAAGGGCAAGAGCAGGGCCAAGGTCGAGTCGTCGCTGCAGAAGCTCGAGCCGATCCTCGAGACCCATCGCGAAACGCAGTTGATGAACGCGGCCGTGCGCGCCCTGGTATCCGCCAGCGACTACAAGACCCTCAACCCGCGCAAGCTGAGGGAGACGATCGATGCCGCGATCAAGAACGGCGACGACGTCGCCCAGGCGAAGAGCGCCCTCGACGCCGCGCTCGACGCCCAACGCAAGCCGACCAAGGACAAGTGGGCGCGCTACCTGGACATGACCGGCTACCAGGTCGCCGGCGTATCGGACAAGTACGACGGCATCCCGGTGCACGTGACCTACGACCAGAACTCGTGGAGCAACGACGCCAAGCAGGGCCGGATCGACGTCAGCTCGAGCTCGGCCGACGCCATCATGGAGGAGATGTTCGGCGCCGTGTCGTGGAGCTATCAGCTGCACGCGACGCTCGAAATCACGGCCGAGGACGGCAAGCACCCGCACGTCTACTGGGGCGGCCGGACCAACCACTGGGACGTCGAGGGCAAGGGTGGGCGCGACGGCGAATGGGCCCGGAAAGGCCGCGAGAAGCTGCAGTCCGTTCTCGACGCGGCCAAGGCCAAGATCCTGGCGAAGATCAAGCAGGTGAAGGCCGCGGACGGGGACATCTGATCCGCCGCGGCTCACCTGCCAGCGCTACCGGCCGCCGCCCGCGGCCCCCTCGGCGGGCAACCAGACCAGACCATGCGCCCAGCCGTCGACGAGCTTGCGCGGCGGTCGCCCCGGAGCGAACAGCATGAACTCGCGCCGGGTGGGGCCGAGTCGTGCCGTGGCGTAGCCGCCGCCCGGCCGGGCAACGGCGATGTCCTCGTACTGTTCGCCGGCGCGCGCGATCGACGCCAGCGCCTCGTCAGTACCGACCGCGTGCAGGGTCGTGCGTTCGCCATCGCGCGCGACGGTGAACCACGGCGCACTGGCCTCCGGCCGCGGCAGCTCGTGACGCAGGCCGAGCGCCGCGTACTCTTCCTCGGCGACGAACTCGCCGGTATCCGCGGTGCGCACGACCTTGACGAAGCTGCCGACCATGCGTCTCGCGTCGCCGCGCGTCTCCGAACAGACGACGTGGTCATCGGCCTCGAACCCGACCTCGAGCGTCGGCTGGGAGCTCGAGAGCGGTGACAGATCGAGCGGCAGGTCACGCCGTTCCCACAGTCGTTCACCCGTGGCGACGTCGAGGACCTGCAGGATGCCGCGGAAGCCGCGGTCGACACAGCCGACGGCGAGCCTCTGGCCGTTGGGTGCGAGCGCGATGCGCGGTGACGCCGTGCCTTCGGGTGCCTGCCAGATGCGCCGCGACCTGAGCGACACCAGGCTGATCACGAACACCTCGCGTTCGTCGGGCGCGAGCGCGAACACGAGATTGCCGGCGACGACGGCAACGGCGCCGATGGCGAGATCACCGACGGGCTCGGGTTGGCCCGGTTCGCGCCAGGCCACCCGGCGCAGGCGGCCACCGCCATCGACCATGGTCTCGCGGAACAACACGTGATCCCGGTGTCTGGCGACGAACTCGACATCGCCGGCGACGAGTTCGCGCGCGTCGTCCGTGGCGAGATCGACGATGGCGAGGCGTTCCGGTTCGGCGACGACGAGCCGGGTGCGATCGAGGCGCGCGACGACGCGCGCGGTGGCCGAACATCCTCGCAGGCGGTGGACGCGATCACCGTCGAGTTCGGCTATGAACAGCAAGGTCGAGCCGACCGGTGTGCCGATCACCGTGGCCGTGAAGGCGAGCAGCGGACCGCTGCTCACCGCCGGTTCCTGGGCGCGCGCGTCAACCGGCACCCATGACAGCAGCGAGCACGCGAGGATGGCGGCGGTGGATTTCATGGAGGTTGGTCGCCCTCACGGCAGAGCCTCAACGACCGGAGGCGTTCGCAACCTTGGCGAGCGCGCGAGTCGTCGTCAACCCGCCGGTCGACGACGACGCACGGTGATCGCGGGCGATTCGCGCCGGTCGCGCGACCAGCCGCCTCAGCCTACCCCCTGCAGATTCGCCAGCACGCGGGCATTGCGGCGCCAGCCGCGACGGCGGCCTCGGGTCGCAGCCTCGCCGTAGAGGCGGCGCGTGAGATCGAGCAGGCCCTGGCGCAGCTGCAGCGCCGACATGCGCGCGGGCTCGTATGCGACATCGAACAGGGTGCAGCGGTCCCACGGCGTCGGATCGGGCAAGCGGCCCTCGCGCAGCAGCCGCCGGTAGAGCGGCGTGCCGGGGAACGGCGTCTGCACCGTCACCTGCACGTCGAACGGCACCATCTCGCGCACCGTCGCCTCGATGGCGTCGAACACCGCGACCGAGTGACCGGGCAGGCCGAGGACGAAGCAGGCGTTGACGCGGATGCCGTGCGCCTGGATGCGGCGGACAGCGGCCAGGCTGTCAGCGAAGCGCTTGCGCTTCCAATCCGTCTTCTGCTCGAGGCCGCGAAGGCCCTGCTCGTCCGGGCTCTCGAGCCCGATCAGCACCTGCTTGCAGCCGGCATTGCGCAGCAGACGCAGGAACTGCGGGTCGTCGGCGATCGACAGGTCGGTCTCGGTGAACCAGCGCACCCGACGCCGCGCCAGCTCGGGCAGGAGCTCCTTCCAGTAGGCGCGATGGACGAATGAGTTGTCATCGGCGAACTCGAGGAATGGCCGCGGCCACAGCTCGCGGATGCGATCGATCTCGGCGAGCACCTTGGCGATCGGCTTCTGCTCGTAGCGATCGGTCAGCAGCACCGAGCTGGCGCAGAACTCGCACCGCCACGGGCAGCCGCGCGCGGTCTGGACCGTCAGACGGTTGTAGCGGGCGATGTCGAGCAGGTCGAAGCGCGGCATCGGCGCGGCCTTCAGATCGAAGCGGGCGCCGCGGTAGATGCCGCCGAGGCGACCGGCCTCGGCGTCGGCGAGCACCTCGGGCCAGGCCGATTCGCCCGCGCCGGCGACGACGGCATCGGCGTGCCGCAGCGCCTCCTCGGGGACGGCCGTCGCGTGCAGCCCGCCAATCACGACCCTGGCGCCGCGCCGACGCAATTGGTCGGCGATCGCGTAGGCCTCGCGGATCTGCGCCGTGAGGCTGCTGATGGCGACGAGGTCGAAGCAGCCGGCAAGCCCCTCGGCGTCGACGAGTTCGCGAACCTCGCGATAGGCGATCTCGTGCCGGTCCGGCGTGAGCCCGGCGAGGGTCAAGAGGCCGAGGCTCGGCAGCGAGGCGATCACCTTGCTGCGCTCGGGCGGCTCCTCCGGCGGCGAGAACGAGAACAAGAGCCAGATCTCCA
>JAGQRA010000887.1 GCA_020425885.1 Planctomycetota bacterium
CCTCGAGCGCTTCCGACCAGCGTCGGGGCGCGATCGGGCGCCGGTGCTCGGCACGATCGGCGGCCTGCGCGCCGAGAAGGACCATGCCACGCTGTTGCGCGCGTTCGCCAGCGTGATCGGCGCCGGCCGGCAGTGCCGGCTGCGCATCGTCGGCGGTGGCGTCATGCGCGATGAACTGCGTGCCCTGACCGCGGAGCTGGGGGTTGCCGCTGCGGTCGACTTCGTCGGTGCGGTGTCGGACACCGCGCCCGAGTACCGCGAGCTCGATGTCTTCGTGCTGTCGTCACGCACCGAGCAGATGCCGATCGCCCTGCTCGAGGCCATGGCCTCGGGATGCGCCGTGGTTGCCACCGACGTCGGCGACGTGCGCGTGATCCTGCCCGACAGCCAGCAGCCCTTCGTCGTCCGCAAGGAGGATCCGGCCGCACTGGCCGCGGCGCTCGCCGCCATCCTCGACGACCCCACGATGCGGCGGCGGCTGGGCGAGGACAACCGGCGGCAGGTGGCGGGCGAGTACGAATCGCGGGTGTGTCTCGATCGCTTCGCTCGGCTCTACGAGCGGGCGATGCGCCGCAGTCGCTGACGGCGACCGGGCCGGCCCCGGGCCCGCTACCAGTCGATGCCGAAGGACACCGAGCCGAAGAAGCCCTGACTCAAGGAGCCTTCGACGATGTTGAAGCCGCTGCTGCCGTTCGTCAGCTCGTAGTCACCGCCGATCACCGCGCCGGCCTTGGCCGAGAACGAGAAGTTGTCGGACATGCGATGGGTCATGCCGAGGTAGGCGGTGAACTCCTGCACCCGCAGGTTGTCGCGTTGGTTGCCGGTGGCAGCCGAAGTGCGGACGTGGTACTCGGCGCCGTCGATCTCGGTGCCGAGTTGGAAGCCGGTGTCGGCGGTCGGCCAGAAGGACAGCTCGATGTATTCGGGGAGCAGCACATCGAGTCGCCATGCGCCGGTGCCGTAGTCGCCGCCTTCGGGCGTGATCATCCCGGTGATGTCCCAGCTGACGCCGAGGTAGGGCAGCCACGGCGCGTTCTTGAAGGTCTGGTTGTAACGGGCGCCAACCTTCCAGTAGAGGTCCTCGTGAGCGCGCACCGTCAACAGCGCGTGCGACGGGACGTCGTAGTCCTGGTGGTGCAGGCCGGCGTCGGCATCGCTCCACACACCGGGGTGGGTCTCGACCTCGAGCAGCAGGTTCTCGTCGAGGAAGGCGCCGAAGCCCAGCTTGATGCCGGCGGCGTGCAGGGTCTCGTCGTGGAGCTCGCCGACCGGGGACACGGTCGTGATGTTGTCCATGCGGTAGCGCCGGACGTGACCGTAGGCACCGATCTTCAGGTAGCCCTCGCTCGACAACACGAGCGGCAGGTTGGCGTCGAAACCGGCGCGGAGCAGGTCGAAGCTGCCGGGCTCGTGGTGGATGCTCTGGTTGGGGAAGGAGCCGAGGTCGAAGCGCGCCATCGGTTCGAATCGCCCGCGCTCGCGCATGAACACGCCGTGGGCGCTCTGGAACATTCCGGTCAGCGAGTAGTCCGTCTCCTGCGGCGCGGACTCCAGC
>JAGQRA010000888.1 GCA_020425885.1 Planctomycetota bacterium
GAATCGCGCCATCTGCGCCCGGCGGACGGCTACACGCTGGACGCCCGCGCCGAGCTCGAACGGCGCGGCACCGTATTCGAGAACCACTACATCGGCGCGGCCATGTGCACGCCCTCGCGCGGCGTGATGTTCTCGGGACAGCCGCCCCAGGTGAACGGCGTCTTCGACCAGATGGAGGCGGGCTACGTGCCGAGCCTGCCGCGCGACGCCCCCTCGATCGGCACCGTGTTCAAGGCCCTGGGCTACGCCACCGCCTATTTCGGCAAGTTCGAGCTGAAGAAGTCGATCGTGAAGGTCGGGGACACGGTCAACTACACCGACGCCCTGACCGACTACGGCTTCGACCACTTCTCCCCGGACGGCGACAAGGTGGGGGCGCCCGACCAGGGCTACCGCACCGACGCCTACACCGCCGCCGAGGCGATCCGCTGGATGCGCAGCCACGGCCAGGCGCTCAACGCCGCGGGCACGCCGTGGCTGCTGATCGTGAGCTTCGTCAGTCCCCACGACGTCATGTACGCCGACGTCAACCGGGCCGGTTCCAGCGAGCAGCAGTCCAGTGTGGGTCAGACGATCCTGCCGCCGCCGGAGGACTCGGGCTTCGAACGGCAGTGGACCTTCGCGCCCTCGGTCTCGGCCGACCAGCCGATGGACGCGCCGGGCCGGCCGCGCGCGCAGCTTTCCTACATGGTCGGCTGGTCCGCCTTCCTCGGCGAGATTCCGGTGCAGGCGACCGCCATGTGGCGCGACTACTACAACTTCTACCTCAACCTCATCGCCGACAACGACCGCACGCTGGCCGGCGTGCTCGACACCCTGACCGCGCTCGACCTTTGGTCCTCGACCGTCGTCGTGCGCACCGCCGACCACGGCGAACTGGGCGGCGATCACGGCGGCCTGCGCGGCAAGGGGCCCCTGCCCTACGAGGCCGAAAGCCATGTGCCGATGGTGGTTGTGCATCCCGACCACCCGGGCGGCAGGCGGTGCCGGGCGCTCACCAGCCACATCGATCTGCTGCCGAGCCTGGTCGGCCTCGCCGGCGTGCCGCAGGATGAGGCCGCACCGCAGCTCGCGGGCCTGCCGGGCAAGGACTTCTCCGTCCTGCTCGACGATCCCGCCGGTGCCCAGCCTACGGCCCTGCGCCAGGCGGTGCTGTTCAACTACGTCGGCCTGCAGACGATCGATTCGCTCTACATGATGCGGGTGTGCCGCGCGATCGCCTCGGGCAACCCGCTGCCACCGTTCTCCCAGGCGCGGCCCGACGTCAGCCGGCGCGGCTTCGTCAACTTCGTCTACGACGGCCAGCACAAGTATGCCCGCTACTTCTCTCCGCTCGACCTCGCCAACCGGCCCGCGACCTACGACGCGCTGATGGAAAACTTCGAGATCGAGCTCTTCGATCTCGCGGCCGACCCCGACGAAGTGGTCAACCTCGGCATCGAGGAAGGCAACCGCGACCTCGTCGAGCGCATGAACGCGCTGCTCAACGGCATGCTGGAGGAAGAGGTCGGCCCCGTCTCGCCCGGCTTCCTGCCGGCAGGCGTGCTGCCGGGTTGACGCGGCGCTCAGTCAAGCAGGGATTCCTCGAACGGGAAGGTCGAGATCGGCTCCCAGCCGGTCTCGGTCACCAGGATCTGCTCCTCGAGCTTGACGCCGTCGTGCTCGCCCTCGGGTCCCATGTAGCTCTCGACGGTGATCACCATGCCCGCCTCCAGCGTGCCGTCGAACGGGTTGAGACCGCGGTGGTAGGGATCGATGCGCGGGTATTCATCGCACATGCCGACACCGTGGTAGATGCAGGTGTAGGCATTCTTCCGGCATTCCTCGGGGATCGTGTAGGACCGCTTCTGCAGCTCGTGGAAGCTGATGCCGGCGCGCACCAGGCCCATGTTGTGCTGCACCTCGTCGTAGGCCATCCGGTAGAGCTGCTTCTGCCGCCGGGTGGGCTTGGCCGGGCCGCAGTGGAAGGTGCGCGAGATGTCGCAGAAGTAGCCCTTCGGCCCGACCATGTCGGTATCGAAGCCGACGAGGTCGCCCGACTGGATGACCCGCTGGGTCGCCTCCTGCAGCCACGGATTGATGCGGTCGCCCGAGGCCAGCATGCGGCCTTCGTGCCATTCGCCGTGGTTGGCGAGGTTGGTATAGTTGAGCAGCCCCCAGAGCTGGAGTTCGGTGACGCCGGGCCGCAGCGCCTCCTTCATCTTGGCCATGCCGAGTTCGGCCACCGCCGTCGCCCACCGGATGCAGGCGACCTCCTCGGCCGATTTGATGATGCGCGCCTTCTCCGAGATCGCGATGCCGTCGAGCACCTCCAGCCCGCGCTGCATGCAGGCCTGGGTGAGCGACGGGTTGGCGAGTTCGATGGCGACCCGGCGGCTGGTGCTGCCGATCTCGTCGAGGTAGCGCTCCAGGCTCTCGGCGAGCAGCCGGGCGTTGTCGGCCATGTTGTCGGCGGCATCGAAGAAGCTGACGAAGTTCGCCGGA
>JAGQRA010000889.1 GCA_020425885.1 Planctomycetota bacterium
ACGACCTGCTGATCACCACCTACGCCCTGCTCGCACGTGACGCCGAACGCTGGCGCGCCGTCGAGCTGCACTACCTCGTGCTCGACGAGGCGCAACATGTGAAGAATCCACGTGCGCGCGCCGCCCAGGTCGTCCGCGGCCTCACCGCACGTCATCGCCTGTGTCTCACTGGTACACCGCTGGAGAACCATCTCGGCGAACTGTGGACACAGTTCGACTTCCTCATGCCCGGCTTTCTCGGCGACGCCGCAACGTTCCGACGCTGCTGGCGCACGCCCATCGAACGCCATGGTGACGACACCGTCGCAACGCGCCTCAAGCGCCGCGTCGCGCCGTTCCTGTTGCGCCGGACCAAGCGCGACGTGGCGCCGGAGCTGCCGCCGAAGAGCGAAATCGTGCACGGCGTCGCCTTCGACGACGCCCAGGCCGAGCCAGGAGAACGCCGCGAAGGCGAACAGCATCTGCTGCGGCGTCTGCCACGTGCCGCGCCGAACCGAGATCCGCATCATGTCCTTCCTCGCAAGAGCCCTGGAGCTGCCTGGCCGCCAGCAGCAGTTGGCTGCGGCGGGCTCATGCTGTTCCGGTGGGCACTCTAGCGAAGGAGCAGCGGCGGGGCCGCGCTATTTGCCGGTCGGGCGTTGGAAGATGTGGACCGCCATGCCATGCACGGCCTCGGCGGCTTCCATGATCGCCTCGGGCAGGGTCGGGTGGGCGTGGATCGTGGCCGTGATGTCGCCGACCGTCGCGCCCATCTCGATCGCGAGCGCGGCCTCGGCGACGAGTTCGGTGACCTCGGGGCCGATCATGTGGACCCCGAGCACCTTGTCGGTCTTCTTGTCGGCGGTGACCTTGACCCAGCCTTCGGTCTCGTTCAGCGACATCGCGCGGCCGCTGGCGCCGAACGGGAACTTGCCCTCGACCGGTTCGAAGCCTCTGGCCTCGGCCTCCTTCGCCGACAGACCAACCGATGCGATCTCCGGGTCGGTGAAGATCACCGCCGGGATGCAGGCCGGGTCGTAGGCCGCGCCCTTGTCGCCGGCGATGGCCGCCGCGGCGATCAGGCCCTCGTGCGATCCCTTGTGCGCCAGCATCGGTTGGCCGGCGACGTCGCCGATCGCGTAGATGCCCGGCACGTTGGTCCGGCGCTGCGCATCGACCGTGATGAAGCCGCCCTTGTCGATCGCGACGCCGAGCGCCTCGAGGCCTAGGCCCTTGGCGGCCGGGCGCCGCCCGACGCACGACAGCACGACGTCGGTCGCGAAGGTCTGGCTCTTGCCGGCGACCTCGGCGCTGACCTGCAGCCCCTTCTCGGTCTTGGCGTAGCCGGTGGCCTTGGTCTGCAGGTTGACGTCGATCTTCTTCTTCTTGAGCGACCGGCCCATCTCCTTGCTGAGTTCTTCCTCCATGCCGGGCAGCACGCGGTCCATGAACTCGAGCACCGTGACCTCGGTGCCGAGCTTGTGATAGACGAGGCCGAGCTCGAGACCGATGTAGCCGCCGCCGATCACGATCATGCGCTCGGGCACCTTCTTCGGTGCCAGCGCATCGGTCGACGACCAGACGTTGTCGCCGTCGAACGCGAAGCCCGGCACCTCGATCGGCGTGCTGCCGGTCGCGATCACGATGTTCTTCGTCTCGACGGTCTTCGGGCCGTCCTTGGTGGCGACCTCGACCTTGCCTCTGGCGGTGACCTTGGCGTTGCCCATGAAGGTGTCGACCTTGTGGTTCTTGAGCAGGCCGCCGACGCCCGACGTCAGCTTGTCGACGATGCCGGCCTTCCAGGCCACCAGCTTGTCGACGTCGAGGCCTTCGAACTTCGCCTTGATGCCCATCAGGTCGGCATGCTGGATCTTGTGCACGAGTTTGGCAGCCGCGATCAGCGCCTTGCTCGGGATGCAGCCGACGTTGAGGCAGACACCGCCGAGGTTGTCCTTCTCGACGACCGCGGTCTTGAGGCCGAGCTGGGCACAGCGGATGGCGCAGACGTAGCCGGCGGGGCCGGCACCGAGGATGACGACGTCGTAGGTCATGATTGGGGGCGAACAGGATAACGACGGGGGAGGCGCTTTCCAGGCGATGGCCACTCGGGGGACGGCGGTCGGGCGGTGTGCGGCCCGGTCTCAAGTCGAGGCATGGCCAGTGCCGAAGTTCACGACAGGCAGCCGCCCCGGTGCTGCGATTCCCCCGAGCAAGGTCTTCCCCCGATGGCAATACGTCCCGTCCTGTTCCTGGCATTCCTGTTCGCGGCCTGTCATTCGGCGCCAGCGCCGCGGCAACAGTCCGCGGACCGGTCCCAGGAGGTCCGCGACCTGATCGGGCTGATGGCGCAGATCGTGCAGCAGCACACCGCCGAGGCGGAGATGATGTCGCAGCTGCAATTGCAGCTGCAGATGCCGGCGCCGATGGCCGAGACTGCTGGCAGCATCGAGATGACGGCGCGGCTCGGGACCTTGACCGAGCGCATCGAGGAGCTGATCGCGTGCCTGCCGCGGCCGTCCTCGGAGAGGGTGTCGGCGACGGTTCCGGCGCCGGCGCCCGTCGAGGCGGCGGGCATCAGCGTCGCGGAGGAACTCGCCGCAAACTCCGCCGAGAACGAGTGCATCCACGCGCTGCAGCAGGCCGTGTTCGTCGTCGAGCAGCAACGCCGCCTGATCCTCGAGAACATCGCCAACGTCAACACCGTGGGCTACAAGAAGCGGACGCAGGAAGCCGTGACCGAACTCGATCCGGCCAGCGGCCTGCAGCTGCCGCGAGCCGGCTGCCCCGAGGTCGTCTGCACGACCGGACCGCTCGCGATCACCGAGCGCAGCCTCGATGTCGCGATCGATGGTGATGGTTGGTTCGTCCTCGGCGGCGAGGATGGCTCGCGCCTCTACACCCGCGCCGGCGACTTCCGCGTCGATGCCGCCGGGCGGATCACGGCCGGCCCGGGTGTGCCGCTCATGCCCGAGATCACGATCCCGAACGACACCCTCGAGATCTCCTTCGACCCGACCGGCTGTGTCAGCGGACGGACCGCGAGCGATCCCGACACGGTGAAGGCGTTCGGTCGCGTCGAGATCGCGCGCTTCCTCGATACCGGTGGCCTCGAGTCGGTCAGCGGCAACCTGATGCGCCTCGAGCCGGGCACGCCCGAACCGAACATCGGACAGCCCGGTGCCGACGGTTTCGGGGTGCTGAAGCAGGGCTTCCTCGAACGCGCCAACGTGCAGATCCTCGACGAGGCGGTCGACCTCCAGGTCGCCGATCGGCAGCTCAACATGCTGCGCCGAGCCCTCGCCGGCTACGGCGTCTACACGCGCTGAGCGGTCTGTGGGCTCGGGGCGGGGCCCTTCGCAAGGTCCAACGACCGCCGCCATGGAGCCGCCGCCGCGGCCCGAACAAGAGCGTATGCAATTCTGCGGGCCCCCAGTTATTGAGACAGAGTCGCAATACTGGTTGTCCCGAACCCGTGCTCCGAACTGCTCCGACCCTGCTCCTGCTCTCGACCCTGCTCTCGACCCTGCTCGCGGCCCAGGTCGCCGTCGGGCGCGAGGTCGTGGCCATGGGGACCGAGTTGGGCATCGAGATCGAGGCGGCCGATCGCCGGACCGCGCTGGCTGCCAGCGAAGCGCTCGTGCTCGCTGTCGAGGCGGTCGAGCAACGGTTGTCGGTGTGGCGACCGGACTCCGACGTGTCGCGGATCAATGCGGCGGCCGTCGGCAAGGCGGTGTCGGTTGCGCCATCGACCGTTGCGGATTTGCAGTGGGGGTTGCGATTCGCCTGCCGCGTCGGCGGTGCCTTCGACGCGACCGCAGGCCCGTTGATCGCCGTCTACGGACTGCGGGAGCAGCCACGCTGGCCGCGTGACCGAGAGCTGGCTGCGGCCCTTGCCGACGTGGGCGCGCGCCATTTCGGATTGACGGCGACGGCCGTCGTGCGGCATCGGTCAGGGTCGGCCTTCGACTGCGATGGCTACGCCAAGGGCGTCGCGCTCGATCAGGGGCTTGCCGCCGCCACCGCGGCCGGCGCCCGTCGCGTGTTCTGCGACTTCGGCGGCCAGGTGATGAACCATGGTGAAGCGGCCAGACCCGTCGAGCTCGAGATCGCCGATCCCGATGACCGCGGGCGGACCGTTCACCGGCTGCGTCTTCGCCCCGGTTGCTCGGCGGCGACCTCGGGCAATTCCCGACGTGCCGTCATGGTGGACGGCGGCCGACTCGGCCACCTCATCGACCCTCGAACCGGGCGCCCTGCCCGTGATTTCGGCAGCGTCACGGTGATCGCTCCTGACGCCACCACGGCCGATGCCGCCGCGACGGCGCTGTTCGTCCTCGGTCCCGATCGCGGGCGCGAGATGGCATTGCGGCTTCACCTCGACGCCGTGTTCGTGCTGCGTGACGCGTGCGGGGCCCCCCGGATCCAAACCACGACCATCCGATGAACCGACTCCTACCTGTTCTTCTCGCAGTTCCGCTGGCCGCCCAGGAGACGATCGAGCAACGTCTCGATCGACTCGAGCTCGAGAACCGCGAACTGCATCGGCTGGTCGAGGAGATCGCCGCGACACCTCGCGGTTCCGATGAGCAGTCGCCCGGCATCGCCAAGGCCTACCACACCGACGCCGGCCTTTCGATCGCGGGCTATGGCGAGTACCTGTTCACCCAGCGCTCCGGGCGAACCGACGTCGCCGACGCGCTGCGCACGGTCCTCTATCTGGGCTACCACTTCGACGAGAAGTGGCTGCTCCACTCCGAGATCGAGGTCGAACACGGCTCCACGAGCAGCTCCTCGGGCACGGCCTCGGGTGGCGGTGAGGTCTCCCTCGAGTTCGGCCATCTCGAGTACCAGGCCACCGAGGAACTCGCATTCCGGGTCGGCATGGTCCTGGTGCCGCTCGGACTGGTCAACGCGGAACACGAGCCCACCCGGTTCCTCACCGTGTCGCGCTCGCAGACCGAGTCGCGCATCATCCCGACGACGTGGCGCGAGCTCGGCATCGAGGGCATCGGCCGGTTCGGTGGACTCGAGCTCGAGGCCTTCGTGGGCTCGGGCCTCGACGGCGAGGAGTTCGACGCGTCCGGTCTCCGCGGCGGGAGGCAGAAGGGCAACCGGGCCGCGATCGACGACATCGCCATGGCGTTGCGGGTCGACTACCGTTGCTGTCCCGAGTTGAGGTTCGGCGGCGCTGCTTTCTATCAGCGGGCGGGACAGGACGGGGTGCGCACCGGTTCTCCGCCGACGCCGATCCCCGAGCTCGACACGGTGATCGCCGAGGCGCACGTCGAATGGACACCCGGGCCCTGGACCGTGCGTGCCATGTGGGCCAGCGCCTTCAGCGACGACGCGCACGAGTTCGCCGTCGCGACCGGGCGCAACCTCGCCGAGCGATCCGATGGCTGCTACGGCGAGGTCGGCTGCGATCTGGCGCCGTGGCTGTGGCCGGAGTCGGAGATCGCGGTGACCCCGTTCCTCCGCTTCGAGGAGATCGATACGCAGGCGGCGATGCCCGAGGGGATCGCCGCCGATGCGAGCCAGAAGAGCCGCATCCTCACCGTCGGCGTGAACGTGAAGCCCGATGACCGGATCGTCTTCAAGCTCGACTTCGAGGACTGGGACAACAGCTACGACCGCATGAACATCTCGATGGGCTATGTCTTCTAGGCGCTCGATGTTGCTGTTCGCCGCGCTGACCCTGCTGCCGGCGGCGCCGGCGATCACCCAGCAGGGCGAGGCCATCTCGGAGGCCGAGGCCGTCGACCTCGCGTTCCCGAAGTGTGATGTCGTGCGTGCCGAGTTCGTGCTGACGAAGGAGCAGCACAAGGAGGCGGCCAAGCTCGCCGACACCAAGGCGGTCCCGACCAAGGGTGCCTACTACGTCGCGCGCAAGAAGGGGGTCGTGCAGGGTCGGGCCTACGTCGACAGCCGGCGCGTGCGCAGTCAGGTGCAGACCTTGCTCGTGGTGCTCGACGCCGCCGGCAGCATCCGCAGGGTCGAGATCCTGGTCTGGAACGAGCCGAGCCGGTACCGACCACGGGCCGCGTTCTGGAAGCAGTTCGAGGGCAAGAAGCTCGATGGCACGCTGCGACTGCGGCGCGGCATCCGGCCGGTGACTGGGGCCACGCTCAGCGCGGCTGCCGCGGTCGATGCGGTGCGGACCGTGCTCTCGGTCCATGCGATCCTGAACGCTGCGAACCCGGACGGCGATTCGTGAGCCCGGCGACGCGTGCGCTCGCCTGGTCGACGACGGCGGCCGTTGCGGCGACCGGCGGCGTCTACGCCGTCATGGCCTATTGCATGACGCCCGATGATCCGATGGACATCGTCAATCACCCGTGGCAGCCGGCCGTTCTGCACTGGCACGTGCTGGCGGCGCCGTTGTGGCTGTTCGCGCTCGGGGTGCTGTGGCAGAGCCACGTCTGGCCCAAGCTGCGATCGGCTGCGCGGGCGCGACGCCGTACCGGCATCACCTTGCTCGCCTCGAGCCTGCCGATGGCGATGAGCGGATACCTGTTGCAGACCTCGGTCGATCCATGGTGGCGACAGCTGTGGGTGGTGCTGCACGTCGCGACCTCGATCTGCTGGCTCGTTGTGCTGACGTGGCATGTGCTGCGCCGTTGAACGCGCCGCCTCGCCTCAACCGCGCGTCACGATGACGGTCGGGCTCGCGGCGACGACGTCCATCGAGTCCGACCCGAACGCATAGACGCGCATGAACAGCGGGAAGCTGGATGGCCGCCCGATCTTTACCGGCACGACCGTCGAACTGCCTTCGGGCGAGAGCGGAATCGCCTGCATGCCGAGCTTCATCGAGCCTAGTGCCACGTCGGGCAGGGGGCTCGTCGAGACGAAGAGGATGCGCGAGAAGGCAGCTGGCAGCCCGCTGCATCGAGCCTGCAGCTGCATGTCGCCGGCGGCGATCGCCTCGCCGTCGAGCAGCAGTCGCGGCTCCTCGCCGTCCGGTCCGGGACGGCCATCGTCGGCCGTGAGCAGGTCCGGCCAGTCGGCCGAGATCTCGACCGCCGCGGTCTGCGCGCCGCGCGCAACGTGCAGGGTGGCCGCGCCGCGTCGCGTCGCGCGTACGGCGCCGTCGGCCTCGACGACGATGCGTCCGGCCGGTTCGGCGTGCGCCTCGACGCCGAAACCGGCGCCCGAGATGTCGTGCTCCTGGCCGGCGTCGTCGATCGCGAAGACCCGGATCCGGGCGGGCTGCAGCGGCGAGGTCAGTTCGACCCGGGGCGGCCGGATGACGAGGTCGCGCACCTCGATCGTGGCGAGCTCGAGTTGGCTGCGGATGGCAGCGGCGACGTGCTCGGCCATGATGACGTGCCCGGCCTTGCTGAAGTGACAGCAGGGGTCGGTGTAGAGCGGCTCGGGATGGTCGCGGAAGATCGTGCTGAGGTCGGCGAAGGCGACGCCCGCCTTGCGCAGCACGTCGCCCTCGCGCTGCAGGCTCGGCCAGGTCTCGACCACGGCCTTGCCCCAGGCGTTGTTCTCGGCGAGTGCAATCGTCGCCTCGGCCGCACCGATCGGCTTGCTGTCCGGAACGTACTGGTTCGGCTGCAGGAAGTGGCAGTAGAGGATGTCGTGTCGGACGCAGAGATCGTGCAGATCGCGCGAGGCCCGGCGCCACAGCGCGACCATGTCGGCGCGGGCCTCGGTCTGCGATCGGCCCTGATTGCCGGGGCCGGTGACCATGAACGACGGCCCGCTCTTCCCGTGTGCGAGCTCGTCGCGCAGGCCCGCGAGTCGAGCGATCAGATCGCGATCCCGCCACAGCCAGACGAACTGTCGGAGCGGGGACCACCACATCGTCTCGGCGCCGGCCGCGCCTTCGCGCCGCTGCTCGTGGAGCACGGCGATGTGGCCGATGCGCAGCTGCTGGGCGGTCGTCGGCACCGTGTCGGCGAGCTGCGCCCAGCGGCCGGGATACCACGCCGGCACGCCGGCCGGCATGTTGGTGTCGACGAGCGCGACCTCGTTGAAGCCGTCGATGTTGACGATGCAATCGAACTCGCCGCCGAGCAGGAGCATCAGCTGCACGGTGAACAGCTGCTGTGGTTGGCGATAACCGCCGAGCGCGAGGTGGACGATGTCGATCTCGCGTCCGGCGAGGTTCGGGCTGCGGCGCAGCGCGGCGATCAGCTCGGCCTCGGCGAAGAGGCAGTGATGCAGGGCCACCGAGCCACCGACGATGCCGACGATGAAGCGGTCCGGCGATCGCTTGCGCAGCGGCGGCGCCGAGTCGAGGAAGCCGTAGGGCGAGATCTCCAGCAGCGCCTTGCGACCCGGCGTGCCGTCGGCGACGTAGCCGAGGAAGGGGTGGATGACGTGCGCGTCGTTGAGCGCCATCTGCGCCTTGCGGGTCGTCTCGTCGGTGCTGACGGTGGTGGGCACCTCGCCGGCGATGGCGGCCTGTCGCAGCGCCGCG
>JAGQRA010000890.1 GCA_020425885.1 Planctomycetota bacterium
CCAGCGCGCCGTAGCTGCGGCGGAACAGGGTGTCGGCGAGCCAGCGCGTGGCCGCCATCTGCAGGCCGCCCATCGTGATCAGGCTGGCCGCGAACACCGTCGTGGTCAGGGCCAGGAAGCGATCGACCTCGGCGGCCGGCATCCGTGACCCGAGCAGGCGCACGAGCCAGAGGCTGGCCATCGTCACCAGCCACGGACCGGCCGCGACGACGCCGGCCGTGGCGTAGGCGCGGATGCGGCCGAGCAGGCCGCCGTCCTCGACGCAGAGCCGGCGCAGGTCGAAGCCGATGCCGGCCATGTCAGGTCACCTCCGCGGTCGGCAGGCAGCCGCAGTAGATCTCGCGGTAGGTCGCGATCATGTCGCGCTCGTCGTAGAACTGCCGCACCCGCTGCTGCAGGCTCCGGCCCATGCGCCGGCGCAGATCCGGGTCGTCGTGCAGCTCGAGGACGTGACGGGCGATCGCTCCCGGCGACGCGATCGGCGCGATCAGGCCGCCGGTGCCGAGCGCCTGGTCTTCGGGGGTGCGGCCCTCCAGCAGCTCGCGACAGCTGCCGACATCGGTGGCGACGACCGGAACGCCGAGACCGCCGGCCTCGAGCACGACCAGCGGCTGCGCCTCGGAGATGCTCGTCAGCACGAGCACGTCGATGTGGGGGAGTTCCTTCTTGACGTCGACCGCGCCTTCGAAGCGCGCGTTGGCGGCGAGGCCCAGCTCGCCGGCGAAGGCGCGGCATTGGGCGGCATACTCGACGTCCTCGGCCATCGGGCCGAGCACCCGCACCACGACGTCGGGCACCTTGCGCGAGACCAGCCGCATCGCCGCGAGGAAGGTCCGCACGTCCTTGATCGGGCAGACGCGGCCGACGAAGGCGACGGTGAACGGGCGCTCGTCGGACCGCACCGCGGTCGCGGCGGCGGTGAGGGCGCGGACATCGACGCCGTTCGGCACGATCTCGCACTTCCTCGGGTCGGCGCCGTCATCGATCTGACTCTGCCGGTTCTTGCCGTAGAGGGTGAAGATGCGGTCGGCCTGGCGATAGCAGCACCGGCTCAGGGTTTCGAAGTGCCGGTTCCAGAACTGTCTGAAGTACGGCGCCTCGCTGTCGATGACCAGCTCGCCGTCGTCGACGTCGCGGATCCAGTTCGCCGAGTAGACCTCGATGCGGCGTTCCTTGGTGTAGATGCCGTGCTCGGTCACGATCATCGGCCGCCGCCAGCGGGCGGCCGACAGCGCGGCCAGCATGCCGGCATAACCGGTCGAGACGGTGTGGTACATGCCGGCGCGCGGCATGCGGAAGAACAGCAGCTCGATGATCGGCTGATAGGCGAAGCGCCACGTCCAGTAGAAGTTCAGGAAGCTCTGGTCGTTGGCCTCGGCCTGGTAGCTGGTGACCACCGCCCGCCAGCACGCCTCGCCGGCCAGCACGTCGCCAGGTCCGAGGCCGACCGCACGCAGTTCGGCGACGTGGTCCGGCAGCGAATGCAGCACCGACTCGTCGCCGCCGCGCAGGCGAAGCAGGTCGGCCCAGATCGCGTCGAGCAGGTCGACATGCCGCCGTTGCCGGCGCGGCCGGACGCGCCCTGGCTCCGCCACCAGTCCGACCTCCTCGAGGAAGGCGACGTTGGGCGGCAGCTGGTACGAGGGCTCGGCGCCGTAGAAGTGGACACGCGGCGCGATGTGGACGATGCCGAACGAAAGCTCGGGCATCTGGCCGACGATGCGATGCACCCACGACGAGACCCCGCCCATCACGAATGGGTAGGTCCCTTCGAGCACCAGCAACACGTCGGCGCGGTCGTCGTGATCGTGACTCACGTGATCGCTCCGGCGTTGGCGACGGTCTGCAGCCATTCGGGCACGGCGGTGCCGGCGGCCTGCAGCCGTTGCAGGGACAGACAGCAGGCGACGCGGTCGTGGCGCCGGAAGGCGACCTCGGCGCGCGCCAGTTCGACCGCCGGATCGGATGCCGCCGACAGCGACGTGATGACCTCCCAGGCCTCGTCGAGCGCGCCGCGGTCGGCGAGCGCCAGGGCCAGGATGCGGTGCGCGCCGTGACACTCGGGATCAGCCGCGATGGCGCGTGCGGCGATCTGCTCGGCCTGATCGGACCAGTAGCGGGCCATCTCGTCGTCGAGCACGCCGCTGATGGCGTAGCCGCGGTTGGCTTCCGCCAGGCGCATCAGGGCCGCGGCCAGATCGGCGGGCGCATCGCGGCTCTCGGCGACGCGGCGCAGCTCGCCGATCGCGTGCTCGTGGCGGTGGCCGATGCGGGCGAGTTCGGCATAGGCGCACAGCCGCAGCTCGGGCTCGTCCTCGAACAGGAAGTGGCGCACGATCGACAGATGGCGCGGGGTGCCGAGCTGACCGAGTCGTCGCAGCAGATTGCGCTTCTCTTCGAGGGAGCCGTGACGGACCACCTGGGTGTAGCTGTTGACGCCGAGTTCGCGCGCGAGGTCGGCGTTGCCCCGGGCGCCGCGCTGCAGCAATGGATCGTTCTCGGCGTGCGCGTTGCTGGCGTGCAGGGCCGCACCGCCGGCGCAGAACCACCAGCACGACAACGCGCCGATCCCGGGCAGCGCCGCGGCCGCCGCGGTGAAGAGCACGACTTCGGAGTGGCTCGCCCGTGCCGCCATCGCCGCGCGCATGACGAGGAAGGTCGCCAGTCCGTGCAGGGACAGGGCGATCATCACGGCCGACGGAGACTCGGCCACGACCAGGCCGACGGTGGCCGCAATGGCGCACAGCGCGCCGAGGCTGCTGGCCGCGATGCCGGCCGGCGTGCGCCGGGTTCGGCGCGGACCGGGCAATGACATCGAGCCAGGCTCAGTCACGCGAAGTCCCCCGCGGTGACTGGTTGGCGAGACGCAGGCACAGATCCCGCATGCTGTCGACCTGGCTCATCAGACGGGTGATCGTGGCGTCGGGGTCGCTTCGTTGCGGTTCCGTCGCCGTCTCCGATTCGGGCTCTGCCTGCGGCGGCGGTTGCGGTTGCGGTTGCGGATCGGGTGCCTGCTGTGCTACCTGTTCAGGCTCCTGTTCCTGTTGCGGCACCGCCGGAGACTCCGGCTCCGGCGCGAGATCGGGTTCCGCTTCCGACACGGGCTCATATGCCGGCGTCGGCTCCAGCGGTGCTTCAGCCGCTGATTCGATGGCGCTTGCCAGCCTCGACTCCCATTCGATCGTCTCGTCGCCCTCGTCGTCGCCCGCGGCGTCGTCCGCGAAGAAGCCGCAGGCGTCCGGATCGGGTTCGTCTGCGTCGAGCGTCTCGGCCGCCTCGTCGACCGTGGCCGGGGTCGCTTCCCCGGGCGCCTTCGGCGCGGCCGGTGCGGGCTGCTCGTCACGCTCGAACAGCTCCTCCCAGCGCTTGGTCATGGCCGCGGCGGTCGGCAGCGAGGGACTGTCGCCCGTGTTCGACGAGATGACCCGGAAGTCGGCCTCGGGGTCGTTGTCCGAGACATGCAGGCCATGGAACTCGGCCTCCGTGAACGCGAGTTCCTGCAGCTCCTTCTCGGTCAGGATGGTCGACGACCGGCCCTCGGTCGCGTCGGCGTCGGTCGGCCCGGCCAGGTAGTGCACGGTCTCGCGCAGGTTGGCGGCGTCGAGCGCCAGGAAGTCGACGTGGACCTCGGCGTAGTGGTCCTTGGGCAGGGTCCGGCGCAGGGTCTCGTCGAGCCGTGCCCAGATGTTCGACGCATCGAGACAGGTCGTGAACGGCAGCAGCACGACGCAGCGATTCGGGCTCACGACGTAGATGCCGTCGGTCACACGCAGCAACGTGCCGACCGAGTTCCACAGATGCCGCGCGATCATCGGGCCGACGCCGATGCCGCTGCCCTCGCGGCGGAAGTCGATCATGTTGAGCTCGACGCCGAGGCGGTGGGCGAGTTCGGTCTCGAGGCGGAGTCGACGCGCGAACTCCTCGGCGTTGCCGCTGCGCTGCGCCCGCGGCTCGGGGACCGGACATTGCTGTACCAGCGGCAGCGGCGAGGCGCCGCAGAAGTGCTCGGTCAAAGTCGGCAGCAGCGACGCCAGGGTCGGCTGCTCGGTCGTGGTCGTGAAGTGGCACAGCTCGACCGGGCCGAGGTCACGGTCGCGGCTCGAGGCGAAGCGGGCCTCGAGCCGGTCGACGAGATTCTGGCCGTTGCCCGGCCTGCAGGCGGTGAGCACGAGGACGTAGCAGCCCGAGAAGCCGAACCGGAAGACGTCGTCGCTGGTTCGCACCGCCGAGCTCAGCACGTTGACGAGGTAGCCCTCGAGGGCATCGACGAAGTCGGCCATGTTGGCGCGCACGTCCATCAGGCGGACCGCGATGAACTCGCTCTCGACGGAGTACCGCTTGCGGCGGGCGTCCTCGAGATGGATGCGTTCGGCGAGGTCGGCCGGCGTGCCGATGTACTTCTTCTTGTCCAGCGCCAGCAGCATGTGCTGCTTGTTCTCGCCGGTTGCCTCGCGCAGCTGGATCCGCCGCAGGTTCGTCGCCAGCCACGAGACGATGCCGAGGAAGGTCTTGACCAGGCTCTCCTCGAAACGTGCCGGCGGCATCTCGTCGATGCAGACCAGGGCCTTGATGACGCCGGTCGCGTCGGGGACGGGCGCGATCAGCAGCGGCCCGGCGGCGTCGCCGTCGTCTTCGGCCAGATCGATGAACGGCCGGGCCTCGACGATGGTGCGCAGGATCCGCGTGCTGTTGTTCGCGGCCGTCAGCCGCGGGCCGATCTCCTCGTCGGACCAACCGCGATGGGCTGCGAGATCGAGGGTGCCGTCGGGCAGCACCAGCAGCACGGAGCACTTGGTGGCGCCACAGAAGTCCGTCAGCATGCCGAGCGGCACCTCGAACATGTGCTCGTCGTCATCGACGGAGCTGCGGGCGACGGTCGCGACCAGGCTGTCGAAGTCGAACGAACGATCGAAGATGCGGCGCTTGAGCTCGAGGTTGGCGTGTTCGAGCACCTCGTTGTCCTGGCGCTGGCGGCTCGAATCGCTGCGCAGGCGTTCGCGATCGGCGCGGGCGGCGGCGAGCTGGGAGGCGATCCGGTCGCGCGTCGTACCGACCGCGTAGGCGACGAGCGCGAAGGCGAACAGCGGCCACGACAGGGTCCGGTCGGTGAGCGCGTCGAGGTCGTGTCCGGCCGCGACCACGGTGCCGAGCGTGTGCACCGCGCCGGCGAGGAGCAGGGCGGTGAGGGCCGGCAACAGCCCGCCGCGCAGCGCGCCCCACAGGATCGGCAGCAGCAGCGGGCTCGGCGCCAGGGCCACGAACGAGTGCCAGTCGCCGAGGGCGATGCCGAGCAGCAGCAGCAACCCGGTCACGAGCGCGGCCTCCGCGTGCGCGCCGATATGGCGGCGGCGCGTGCGGTCGGTCCCGCCCCGCCGATCCACCGGTGGCTGCTTCGTCGCGGCATCTACCATCGCAGCACCACCTGCAGATGAAGTTGGCGGTCGTGACTGCCGTCGCTGCGACCGAGTGCGGCGCCGTGACTGCCGGCCAGCGTGACCTCGGTGCCGAACGCCGGACGCCAGGTGACGCCCGCTTCGAGTCCGTAGACCGAGCTGCCGCGGTTGGTGTCGATGCCGGCGTAGCCGGTCGTCGACAGGCCGAAGGCCCGGGCCACGTGATGGTCGACGCGGACGGAGCCGGTCAGGTGATCGTCGCGCCGCAGGAGCGGCAGGGCACCGGTCAGGTCCGCATCGCCGAGCAGGTGGGCCGTCTGCCAGCCGACCCAGGCGTTGCAGAGCCACGGTCGCGTCGTGTCCGGTTCGGCGGCGAGGAACGGGCTGTCGGGTCCGGCCGGCACGGTGAGCGGGTCGAATCGCGAGGCCATGGCGATGTCGCCATCGACGATGCGGAAGCCGAGCGCGGCGCTGCCGCGCCAACGCAGATCGGAACGGTGTGGCCCGGAGCTCGGGTCGAGGTCGAGTCGGTCGACGCCGGCGTACGCCGACGCCCAGTAACCGTTGCCGAGCTCGAGATGCGACGTCGACTCGATGCTGGTGCGACGGCCGCCGAGGCCGGCTGCGGCCAGCGGCTCGTCCCAGAGCTCGTGCCAACCCAGCCGCAGCTGCAGGCTCAGCACCGGCTCCTTCCATTCGAAGTTGCCGACGGCGAAGGCGCCGACCGGGGTGTCGCCGTTGCAGCCGGGCGCGGCCGAGAGCCCGAACGCCAGGCGATCGCTGCGCCATGGACGGATGCCGAAGGCCGCGTCGATGCGCGCGTAGTCGGCGGTGGCCGCGCCGTTCCCCGACGTCGTCATGCCGCGCTGGCTGACGGCTGCCAGCCGCCCCTGCAGCCAGTGGCGTTCGTCGAGCATCCAGGTGCCGGTCGCCGCGATCGAGGTCATGCGATCACCACCGATCCGACGGTGGTGGACCTCGGCATCGGCGACGTCGGCCAGCAGTTCGTGGACGGTGTGTTCGGCGCGCTGCGCGGCGAGGCTGTGCGGTTGCACTTCGAGCCAGCGGGTGATGCTGCACCGGGCGGCGGCCCAATCGCCGTGTTCGAGTCGCAGCTGGCATTGATCGCCGAGGACCGTCGCGTCGGAGCCGGCCGCGGCGAGGATCCGTTCGAACGCGCGGTCGGCGCCGGCGAAGTCGCCGGTCCGTGCCGCCACGGCCGCGTCGAGGCGCAGCACGCGCGGTTCGCCCGGTGCCAGCGCCGCGGCATGTGCCGCCAGGGCGCGGACCAGCGCGATGTCGCCGGTCTGCAACACCATGTCGGCGTAGTCGAGGACGAGATCGACGTCACGCGGGCTCCTGGCGACGAGATCGCGGTAGGCCGCCGTCGCCGCGTCGCGATGGCCGAGGCGCGCCAGCATCGTCGCCATGCAGCTGCGCGCGGTGAAGTCGGGCTCCGGCATCGCCCGGTAGGCGCTGAGCGCCGCCTCGTGCGCGGCGCGCGCGGCATCGGTTTCGCCGAGCGTCCACAGCGTCTCGCCGAGGTAGAAGCGGACCAGGGCGGCGTCGGCATCGGTCACCGCCAACCGGCGCGCGAACATCGGCAGCGCGGCCCGCGGATCATTGGTCCAGGCCGCGATCTGTCCGAGGTGGAGCAGGGCCTTCTCATGATCCGGCTCGCGCTCGAGCACCGCGGCATAGAGGACGCGGGCGCGGTCGTAGCTGCGGCGGAAGAACAGCTCGTCGGCGGCCTGCACGCGCTGCTCGGTCGTGGCCTCGGGGTCCGCGGCCAGGCGCTGCAGCCATTCGAGCGCCTCGTCCTCGATGCTCAGGGCGAACAGCGCGTCGACGAGCCGCGGCACCGCCCGCGATCGGATGCCCTCGATCGCCACCAGCCGTCGCCATTCGCTCAGCGCGCCGGCCCCGTCGTCGCTGAACTCGAGCAGCTCGGCCAGTTCGAAGCGGTTGTCGAGGTCTTCGGGTACGAGCTTCCCGACGCGTCGGCGGGCCTCGATCTGGGCCGGCACCAGGTCGGCCCACACCGCGCGTTCGAGCCAGAAGCGGGCCA
>JAGQRA010000891.1 GCA_020425885.1 Planctomycetota bacterium
GCAGCCGATGGCGGCATCGCGCTCGAACCGATCCGGGCCCAATGCGAGGACGGCGTCTACAGCTACACCCACGTCAGGCTCGAGGTCGACGCCGATCACCGCACGGCGAGGCTCACCGTGACCGGCCCCGCCGGCGAGCAGCCGAAGAACGGCGCCGACTACCGGGCCGCCGGCAGCTCGGCGTGGGCGCTGCGCTGCTTCCGCGAGCTCGACGACGCGCTGCTGCAGCTGCGCTTCGATCACGAACAGGTCGGCCTGATCGTGCTGAAGACGCGCGGCGATCGCGACGCGCTGCTGCGGGTCGAACAGGACCTGCTCGCCGATCGCGATCACTGGCTCTGCAACGAGATCCTGCTGCAGTGGGCGCGCACGCTGCGCCGCTGGGACCTGATGGCGCGCTCGATGTACGCGCTGGTCGACGCCGAGTCCTGCTGTGCCGGCGCCTTCCTGGAGATGACGCTGGCCTGCGATCGCGTCTACGCCCTCGAGGACGACGCCGTCAAGTTCGCGGTCGGCCCGCTGAGCAACGGCGCGCTGCCGATGAGCCACGGTCTGACCAGGCTGCAGAACCGCTTCCTCGCCACACCCGAGCAGGCGGCGAAGCTGGCCGCCGAGCCGATGACCTACGACGTCCAGGACGCCGACGAACAGGGCCTCGTCACCTACCTGCTCGACCCGATCGACTGGGACGACGACGTCCGCATCGCCATCGAGGAACGCGTCTCGCTGTCACCCGACGCGCTCACCGGCATGGAAGCATCGCTGCGTTTCGGCGGCGCCGAGAACTGCGACAGCAAGATCTTCGGCCGCCTCAGCGCCTGGCAGAACTGGATCTTCACGCGCCCCAACGCCACCGGCGAAGAGGGTGCACTGACACGCTACGGCGCTCCCGAGAGCGCCAAGTTCGACTGGAGAAGGACGTAATCCGATGAGCATTGTCGACCTCGAAGCCAAGATCCCCAACAACGTCGGCCTGCGCGACAACAAGCGGCTGTGCATGGCCCTGGAGAAGTGGCAGCCGAAGTTCCTCGACTGGTGGGCCAACCTCGGCCCGACGGACTTCAACCAGGACGACGTCTACCTGCGCACCGCGGTCGGCGTCGGCCAGGGCGGCTGGGCCCACTTCGATTACGTCAAGATGCCGGACTACCGCTGGGGCATCTTCCTCGCCGACGGCCCCGACGATCGCAAGATCCACTTCGGCGACCAGCTCGGCGAGAAGTGCTGGCAGGAGGTGCCCGGCGAGTTCCGCAACCGCCTGCGCCGGCTGATCGTGACCCAGGGTGACACCGAGCCGGCGTCGGTCGAGCAGCAGCGCATGCTCGGTCACTGCTGCCCGTCGCTCTACGACCTGCGCTCGCTGTTCCAGGTCAACGTCGAGGAGGGCCGGCACCTGTGGGCGATGGTCTACCTGCTGCAGACCTACTTCGGCGGCGACGGCCGCGACGAGGCCGAGGCGCTGCTCGAGCGCAACAGCGGCGACGCGGACAACCCGCGCATCCTCGAGGCGTTCAACTACCCCGTCACCAACTGGCTGGACTTCTTCTGCTTCACGGCCTTCATGGACCGCGACGGCAAGTACCAGCTCGCGTCGCTCGCCGAGTCGAGCTTCGACCCGCTGGCTCGCTCGACGCAGTTCATGCTGGCCGAAGAGGCCTACCACCTGCAGACGGGTGAGAACGGCGTCGGCCGCATCGTCAAGCGCACCGGCGAGATCATGGCCGAGGGCAAGGACCCGCGCACCGAAGGCGCGATCCCGCTCGAGATCATCCAGCGCTACGTCAACTTCTGGTTCACCGGCTCGATGGACCTGTTCGGTGGCGAGGACTCGACCAACGCCGCCGAGTCGTTCGCGATGGGGCTGAAGGGCCGCTACCGCGAGAGCGATGGCATCTACAAGGACCCCAAGGCGCTGAACGCCAGCTACAAGCTCGCCGTGCCGAACGACGACGGCAAGCTCGAAGATCGCGAGATCCCGCTGCGCCGCGCGATGAACGCCGTGCTGCTCGACGCCTACATCGCCGACTGCACCCGCATCGTCGATCGCTGGAACCGCGACCTGAGCAAGCTCGGGATCGACCAGCGCATCGAGCTGCCGGACCGCAAGTTCAACCGCCACCAGGGCGTCTACGCGCACTACAAGTTCAACCCCAAGGGCGAGCTGATCGACGAGGCGACCTGGACGCACCAGCACACCAACTGGCTGCCGACGCAGGCCGACCGGGAGTACGTCGACTCGTGCATGGTGAAGGTGACCGAGCCCGGCAAGTTCGCGAACTACATCGCGCCGCCGCAGAACGGGCCGAACAACCAGCCGATCGACTTCGAGTACGTCAAGTTCCACTAGCGCGGCGCGCCCGCGGAGCGGGCGGTACGCGCCAGATCACGACGGGGATCGCTTCGCGAGGCCCTTCCCTTCGGCCTGTTGGCCCGATTGCCAGATGACCAACCGACTCTGTTACGTCTGTGAAGGCGGCGACTGCACCGAGAAGGGCAGCGGCGACATCTTCGACAAGCTGCGCGACCTCGTGAAGGAGTTCGACCCCGACGAGGAGCGCATCAAGATCCGCCGCTACCCGTGCTTCGGCGCGTGCGAGCAGGGCATCAACGTCACGCTGTACCCCGACAAGGTCTTCTACAGCCTGGTGACCGAGAAGGACCTCCCGGAGATCGCCGCGCACATCAAGGGCGACGGCGGCCCGGTCGAGCGCCTGACCGGCAAGTGCGAACCCGACGTCGAGCAGATCATCTGGGACATGCTCGACAGCCCCTACTAGGCGGACCGAGCGGGCGCTTCCGGCGCGGGCGAATTTACTTTCGACGCCGACGGATGCTGCCGGCGGCTGCCGGCGGCTTTTTGGCATCGCTTCGCCCCGCGAGGCACCGCAAGCCACTGTGCGCAAAGGCCGTCGAAGTACGCGCCCGACATGGAGCTTGCAGCGTCGGAGCTTTGCATGCAAAGTTTCTGCATGGAGCCAGAGTCCGATAGCAGCCTCGATCTCGAAGACCTGATCGTCGCCGCCGTGCGCCGACTGATGCGCGCGATCGACCTGCACTCTCGCCGGCTCGTCGCCGACTTCGGCCTCACCGGCCCCCAGCTGGCGACGC
>JAGQRA010000111.1 GCA_020425885.1 Planctomycetota bacterium
CAGCCGCGCGGCGTGGCCGAGCAGGAAGCGCTTGTCCTCGTCGCGCACCGACAGGAACACCGCGCCCTCCTTCGGCAGGTCGACGCTGGCGCCCATCATCGCCTTGGCGAAGGCCGCGCCGAAGTTGCGGTCGATGCCCATCACCTCGCCGGTCGACTTCATCTCCGGGCCGAGGACCGTGTCCACGCCCTGGAACTTGTTGAACGGGAAGACCGGCGCCTTCACGCTGAAGTAGGGCGGCACGATCTGCTCGGTGAGTCCGAACTCGGCGAGCCGGTGGCCGAGCATCGCCTTGGCGGCGATCTTCGCCAGCGGCTTGCCGATCGCCTTGGCGACGAACGGCACGGTGCGCGATGCGCGCGGGTTGGCCTCGATGATGAACAGCCGCGATCCCTGGACCGCGTACTGGACGTTCATCAGGCCGACCACGCCCAGTTCCCGGGCCAGCTTGTGCGTGGACTCGGCGATCTTCGCGATCAGGCCGTCCGACAGGGTGTAGGGCGGCAGCGAACAGCTCGAGTCGCCGGAGTGGACGCCGGCCTCCTCGATGTGCTCCATGATGCCGCCGACGACCACCGACTCGCCGTCGGAGATCGCGTCGACGTCGATCTCGATCGCGCCCTCGACGAACTTGTCGACCAGGATCGGCCGTTCGGCGGTCGCGGTCGCGCCCTGCTCGGCCATGTAGCGTGACAGCGCCTGGTGGTCGTAGACCACCTCCATGGCGCGGCCGCCGAGCACGAAGCTCGGTCGGACCACCACCGGATAGCCGACGCGGTCGGCGATCTCGGCAGCCTGTTCGAGCGTGCTCGCCATGCCGTTCGGCGGCTGGGCGATGCCGAGCTTGGTGCAGACCTTGGCGAACAGGTCGCGGTCCTCGGCGGCCTCGATCGACTCGACCGAGGTGCCGACCAGCGGCGCGCCGTGGTCCTTCAGGCCGCGCGCCAGGTTCAGCGGGGTCTGGCCACCGAACTGCACGATGATGCCCTTCGGCGCGATCCGCTCGACGACGTTCATCACGTCCTCGTGGGTCAGCGGCTCGAAGAACAGCATGTCGGAGGTGTCGAAGTCGGTCGACACGGTCTCCGGGTTGCTGTTCACCATCACCGTCGCGTAGCCGATCTCGTTCATCGCGAACGCGGCGTGCACGCAGCAGTAGTCGAACTCGATGCCCTGGCCGATGCGGTTGGGTCCACCGCCGAGCACCATCACCGCGTCCTTGACCTTGCCGTCCGCGTCGGTGACCGGCGAGACCTCGTCCTCACCGTCCTCGTAGGTCGAGTAGTAGTAGGGCGTGTAGGACTCGAACTCGGCGGCGCAGGTGTCGACCAGCTTGTAGTTCGGCAGGATGCCGAGCGCCTTGCGGTGCGCGCGGACGTCCCACTCGGTCACGCGCTTGCGCGACGGATCGCCGGCGGCTCCCACTGCTGCGTTGACGGCATTCGCGATCTGCCGGTCGCTGAAGCCGAGCGCCTTGGTCTCGCGCAGGAACTCCGCGTCGAGGCCGTCCAGGCCTTCGGTGGCCACCGCTTCGACGATCCGCTTCTCGTGCTCGATCAGCTCGACGAGCTGGTCGAGGAACCACGGGTCGATGCCGGTGTAGTCGTAGATCTCCGACACCGG
>JAGQRA010000892.1 GCA_020425885.1 Planctomycetota bacterium
CAGAACCGGAGCGGCGCGCGCAGCGCGCGGCGAGGTCCTGAGCGCGGTCGCCCGCGCAGCGGGCGAGCGACGCTCAGAAGTTGTTGCGCAGCTCGATGCCGTTGCTGGTGTCGACGAAGATCGGTGACTGGCCGAGGTCGGCCGCGAACGCCTGGGTGTAGACGCCGAGTCCTGGCCAGTTCGGCAGGAACATCGAGTACTGGCCGATGCCGAACGGGTTGACCGGCACCCAGGTGACCGCGTCCATGCTCTGGCGGATCAGGCAGGCGGGCAGCGGCGCGGGCAACGGCGTCGCCCGCTGTTGCAGGCCGAGCATGATGACGCCGAGCCCGTTGCCCGGCGCCCCCGTGAAGGCGAGCGTGGCCTGATTGCCGCCCGCGACCGGCGTGAGGCTCCCGTAGAGGGTGACGGCGGTGCAGGGCGTGCCGTAGGCAGTCGCCGAGGACGTCGGCTGCAGCCCCAGGTATTCCGCCAGCGCCTGACCCATCTGGGCACCGACCAGCTCGTAGTCGGCCTCGGTGTTCCAGATGCCGTTCGTCGGGCCCATGCCGTAGGTCCCCTCGAACGTGATCGCCATCACCGGGTCCTGGTTGTTCGGCGCGCCGGTCCACTGGGGGATGGCCGACCACCGATCGTGCATCATCGACTCGACGAACGGCCGCGACGGCGCGCCGGCCGAGCTCGAGGCCGTCGTCCCCTGCGCGACGAACGGGCTCTTCGCGCGGAAGTCCGCGATCCAGTCGCCCTCGATCGAGTTCACGACCGGGATCACGCCCGAGTTGTTGCCGGTGGCGCTCCAGTTCGGGTTGGCGGTGTGCTGGTAGTGGAAGGGCTTGCTGACGTTGTGCGAGCTGTGCAGGTTGAGCACGACGTCGATCGGGTTGCTGCCGGGTGTCGCCGTCGTCCCCATGAACCCTTCGATCGCGCCGCGCAGCGCGATGATCTCGGGCTGCGGGCTGTTGTACGGTGCGGCCCACTCGTCCTCGAGGTTGGCCGAGTTGGCGTTGACCCGGTAGTTGCCGAGCCAGACGCCATCCGGGTTCGCCATCGGCACGATGTTCACGATCGCATTGTCGAGCAGCAGCGCGGCCGCCGGGTCGTTCGAACCCAGCCAGTCGATCAGGCCCTCGACGACGAAGTAGCTGGTCGTCTCGGCCGGGTGGATGCCGGCGTGGATCCAGATCCGCCGCTTGCCGGCGTCGGCGACCGCCGCGTCGGTCAGCTCGATCATCTCGATCGGACGTCCCTGGCGGGAATTGCCGAGCGACGTGATCGAGCGCACTCCGGGGTGGCCGGTGAGGCTCTGCAGGAGCGCGCTCTTGCGGGTCACGGTGTACGGGAAGTACTTCGCGATGCGGATGGCGTCGACGCCGGCCGGGGTCGCGATCGTGAAGCGGTGCGAGCTGCCGCTGGGCTGGGTCGGCACCGCGCTCGTGGGCATACGCGAGTATGACGAGAACGTCGTGCCGCCGTCGTTCGACAAGGCCCAGACCGGCAGGATGACATCGGTGTAGCCGGCGTTGTTCACGGTGACGGTCAGCACCGTTCCACCCGGGGCCAGAGAGTCGATCTCGCAGTGCCACCAGCGGCGGTAGGTCGACGGCAGCGAGGCGTTCTGGTTGTCGTTCTCCATCGTCAGGGTCACGGCGTACGCATTGCCGCCTGAAGGCGTGACCGAGGCCGAACGCAGCCGCATGTTCTCACCGCTCCAGGTGACGACTGGAGTCTGGGCGGTGACGGAGGTGATGCAGGCGAACAGGGCGATACCGCTGGCGAGGTGGAGGCGCATGGGGTCGGAAGCGTAGCCCGTTGGCTGCAATTCCGCCGCAGAACCTCGATCGGTTCCGCTGACGCGCAAGCCGTTGTGCTCTATGTGTGTCGCCATGAATCCGCCCCTCCGACTCGGGCTCGAGGTCGCCGTCGCCGAACCGCCCGAGGTGATGCGTTCTTGCCGCGCCTTCGGCCTGCTCAGCAACCAGGCATCCGTCGACGCGACCTTCCGTCACGCGGCGGACGTCCTGCACGAGCGCTTCCCGCGGCAGCTCGCGGCCCTGTTCGGACCGCAGCACGGACTGTGGTCGACCGAGCAGGACAACATGATCGAGACCGGGCACGCCCGCCATCCGCGGCTCGGACTGCCGGTGCACAGCCTCTACTCGGAGACGCGCGAGCCGACGGCCGCGATGCTACAGGGGCTCGATCTGTTCGTCGTCGACCTGCAAGACGTCGGCACGCGGGTCTACACCTACGCCTGGACCTTGCTGCATTGCCTGCGCGCCTGCGCGGCCGCCGGGATCCCGGTGTTGGTGCTCGATCGTCCCAATCCGCTCGGCGGCGTGCGCGCCGAGGGACCATTGCTCGACCTCGCCCAGCGCAGCTTCGTCGGGCTGGCGCCGATCCCGATGCGACACGGGTTGACGCTCGGCGAACTGGCGAGGTTCTGCAACGAACGCCTCGCCATCGGTGCCGAGTTGCACGTCGTGCCGATGCAGGGTTGGTCGCGAGCGCAGCTCTGGCCCGACAGCGGTCGGGCCTGGGTGCCGCCGTCACCGAACCTGCCGCGGTTCGAGGGCGCGCTGGTGTATCCCGGGCAGGTGTTGCTCGAGGGCACACGACTCAGCGAGGGGCGCGGCACGACCACTCCGTTCGAGCAGTTCGGTGCGCCCTTCGTCGACCCGTTCGCGCTGATCGACGCGGTGCGTGGTCGTGGCATCGATGGCGCGGTGCTGCGGGTCGTGCACTTCGAACCGACGTTCCAGAAGCACGCGGGCAAGGCCTGCGGCGGGTTGTTCGTGCACGTCACCGAACCCGCGGTGTTCGACTCCTACCGCACGACCGTGACGGTCCTACGCGCGCTGCGGGAACTCTGGCCCGACGACTTCGAGTGGTTGCCGCCGCCATACGAATACGAGACCCGGCAGCAGCCGATCGACATCCTCAGCGGCGGCACCGTGCTGCGCAGCTTCGTCGACGGCGAGCGGCCGTGGGCCGATCTCGATGCCGTGACGATGACGCCGGGCTCGTGGCGAACTGAGGTCGAGCCGATGCTGCTTTACGGTGTAGTGTAGACGCGAGCCGGGCTGCCTCTTGTTCCGTCGTTCTCTGCTGCGTCGGACATGGCGGTCGAGCGACAGTCATCGCGAATCGCAGTCATGCCTTTTCCCACTTTCGCCGCGAACCGACTAGGATCTCCGGTCTCTTGAAGGATCTCGGCTCTCTGCAGGCCGCGAACCCGAACCAATCCCCAGTAACCTCACGATGAATCCAACTCCTCTCGTTCTGACCACCATCGCTTCCTTGATCGCCAGTGGCGCGCTGCGCGCACAGTACGCCGAAGGCTTCGACTCGCAGGCCACGGCCGACGTCACGATCACGGCCGAACCCGACACGAACTACATGTTCGTCGACTACGGCAACATGACGATCGGCAGCACGACCTTCTCCGTGCCCGAGGCGCCGCGCAAGATCCCTGGCAGCGCACCGACGCGGGGCATCCTGATGCAGGTGAATCTGACGGCCGTCGCGCCCAAGTCGGTCAACGTCTTCGCCGGCGTCGTCCCCTACACCTTCGCGGGCCGCTACCGCCTGTCGTTCGACGCGTGGATCAACGTGCCGGTCCCGTTTCCAGGCGGCTCGACCGAGCAGCTGCTCTACGGCGTCGGCACCGATGGCAACGTGATCCTGGGACGGCACACGATCGCGTCCAACCCGCTCGGTGTCTGGGGTTGGCTTGCCGGCGAGAACGGCTACAGCTCCGAGGACGCCGTGATCTGTGAGGGCGGATTCCGCCTGGAGAACTTCGGCGACCAGCAGATCGGCTACGAGCACTTCTTCGACGACGCCTTCGACCAGGCGTCCGGCAGCGCGCTGCACAACACCCCCTGCAACCAGTGGGTCAGGGTCGATATCGACGTCGACGGCGCCAACATCCGCACCTACTACAACGGCATCGAGTTCCACAACCAGACCGTCATCACGCTGCCGATCGGCTACGCGATGCTCGGCTACGAGGATCCGTTCTCGTCGCTCGGCACCCTGCCCGACGCCCAGTGGGGTCTGTTCGACAACTTCCGTGTCACGCTGCCGACCGGCTGCGGCGTGCCGGGTGTCGCGGCGACCCAGGGCACGGCGACCGGCGGTCAGATCATGAACGGTGGCGCGCTGCCGGCCGTCGGCTGCCCGTTGAGCATCCGCCTGCGCGGCGCCGAGGCGAACGCGGCCACGCTGCTCGCCACCGGCTTCCCGTCGCCGATCACGCTGCCGGTCCCGATCAACGGCTGCACGCTGGGCCTCGAGGTCACGCCGGTGCTCGCGACGCTGTTCAACTTCGCCGATGCGCTCGGCAACGCCCAGCTGACGCTCGAGCTGCCGGCGACGAGCGCGCTCTGCGGCGTCAACTTCGGGTTCCAGTACTTCTATGCGGACAGCACATCCCCCTGCGGTATCTCGCACACCGAGGGGCTCGACCTGACGATCGGTTCCTGATCGTGCCCGGGTCCGCGAGGGCCCGCCCGAGCCAGCCGGCTGCCCGGCTGACTCCTTTGATTCGATGCCGGCGCCGGCGCTGCGAATGCTCGCACGCCGGCGCCGCGCGATTTTGCAGACCTCCGGGGATGGCCATCAGATGCCGGCCTTCTCCTGCACACGGGGGCTCCCTCAACACAGTGGACCGCTGTTGCGGTATCGTCCTCGTGTTCCCGGAGGATCGCCCCACGCCATGACCGCATTCCGTCTCGTTCACGTCTCGCTCCCTGTCCTGAGTTCTGTCGCGATGCTGCTGTCGCTGGCTGCATGTTCCGGCGAGCCGGCCCATGCTGCCGGTGGTGAGATCAAGGCGCCGCTCGGACTGGAAGGGGTCGGACTCATCGTCCCGGCGGATGACCCGCTGACCCTCGCCAAGTTCGAACTCGGCAAGAAGCTGTTCTTCGATTCCCG
>JAGQRA010000893.1 GCA_020425885.1 Planctomycetota bacterium
GGCCAGGCCGCGGCGAGGGCGCTCGTGGAGCCGCGGCGGTCGGGCACGTGCTGGGCTCCGGCCCGGGAGGCCGATGGGAAGCCGATCAAGTTCTCGGTGCGCGACGCCCTGCAGCTCAGCGGTGGCAACCCGATCTCGCCGATCCAGGATCGGTCACAGCTCGACAAGCTGGCGCGACGCCTGCTCGAGCTCATGGACCGGGCCATGGACCCCGTCACCCCGTGGATGGTGACGGGACACCTCGGCTACATGGTGGCCTGGCAGGGCGCCGAGCTCTCGAGCAAGGCGCTCGACAAGGCGCTGAAGCCGCTGTCGCCCCAGCTGCTCGAGCTGTGCGACGTGTTCGCCAACTCGGTCAGGACCTTGAAGCGCACCGGCGGCGATCTCCAGGCCGAAGGCGGCGAGGTCTCGAACGAGGGCTTCGGCAAGGGACTGCGGCAGATCGTCGGCTACCACGCCGCGATCGAGAGCTACCTCGGCACGGCGTCGGCGGACGGCGGATCGACGTGGGCCAAGGAGAAGGCGATCAACGCCTTCGCCAAACCGATCTGGCAGAACAACCAGGACACCAGTCAGCAGCTGAGCATTCCGGGGGTCGGTGGCGTCGGCGGCCGATGGCTCAATCAGGCGAAGAACGAGGCCCTTGGCAACTTCCTGGCCAAGGTCAAGGTGCTCGAGGGTGACGTCGGCCGCTGGGTCACCGACAGCCAGGGCACACTCGCCGCCTGCGAGGCACCGCCCAGCGCGACGTGGACGCTCGACAAGCATCGCGAGGACCGACTCGAGGCGTCGCTCGAGCACAACCGTGCGCTCAAGACCCTGTTCGCCATGAAGGTCAAGGTCATGGCGGATGAGCTGCCGCAGAAGCTCCCCGACTGGGATACGGCCAGCAGGGATTACCACGGCACCGACGAGCCGCCCGGCGAAGGTGTGGTCGACCTCGGCCTGCTCGGGGTGCTGGCCAGGATCCGCGTCGCGTTCGGATTCAACGAATACCGCCTCGGTGGTTCCGACGCGGCCCGGCACATCGACGGCCTGCTCGAAGCCCACCTGCGTCAGATCGACAAGGCCTGGAGTTCCAGGTCGGATCACGGCGACCGCATCGACTGGGCGCTGGTGAAGTCGCTGCTCGTGCTGTCGGCGAATCCCGCGATCGATCCGAGGGTGCAGGCCCTGGCCGGCCAACTCGGTTGGCAGCACCTGGGCTCCCACGAGGCTCGTATGGCCCGGGAGTGGGACGGCTACGGCAAGGAGTCGGACCAGACCGTCGCCATCCTCACGGAGTTGAACGACCACCTGAGTCGGCTCGAGAACCTCGAGAGCGCCAACGGCGAGGACAACCCGATCGTGCTCGACGACGCCACGCACAAGCAATGGCTCGAGACCCTCGACACCGATCTCGCGGCCCGCCTGCAGCGACACCTCGATGCGCAGGTCGACTACTGGCGTCCGGACACGAAGAACTGGAAGGACCTTCGCCTGGTGATCGTCGGCGTCAGGAATGCACTGCAGAAGGAGCGGATCGGCGACCTGGTCAAGCAGGCGCGGGCCAGGGTCGATGCGCCGGCCGCCGACGAGCCCCAGCTGCGTTCGACCCAGCCGTGCTGCAAGCCTGGGCTGTTGCCGAATGTTGCCGCCGCGCTGCAGGCGCTGCGCGGCTTCACGATGCCGGGCGCGGCCGAACTGCAGCGTCACCCGATTGCCGTCGACCTCGGTGACAAGCTCGACCTCGTCGAGGAGCATCTGAAGTCGGGCAACGGCAAGCAACTCGCAGCCATCGCGCTCGAGCTGGCGCCGGTCGCTGCACCAGCCACCGAGCCGACGACGGTCGATCACTACCTGCGTCCGCTGCAGGCTGCGCTGGCAACGAGTCTGGTCGATGCCGCCCGCAGTCGCTACGTCCACAAGCTGGCCGACATCGTGACCGCGAAGGGCAGTCCGCTGCTGGCGGGGCTCTACGCCAACACGCCGAGCGCCATCAACCAGGTCGAGGACGCCGAGGTCATCCGTCGGCTCGGTCTGTTGCTCGACAGCGGCGGCGAGTTGGACGTGCTGCGGCGCGACTACCGCATGTTGCCGAGCGTCGAGGATCCGACCGCGCCGCACCTGCATCCGGGCAGCGACTTCACGCCGCCGACCGGCGATGCCGCCTGGTGGCAGTTCGAGGCGTTCCTCGCCCTGCTGCAGCCATTCCTGCTGCAGGCCACCGGCAACGTCACCGAGGCCGCCTTCCGGGTCAAGTTCGAGCTGCCGCGCCGTGACGTCGGCGTCTGGAACCACGATGCGACCAGGAAGCCGTTCTGTTGGTATGCGGCCTCCGCCGACGGGCGAGGCCAGAACAACTACATCGTCTACGACCAGAAGTGGGGCAAGCTCGAGAAGCCGCTGCAGTGGCAGTTCCTCGGCGATCGCCGACCGTCGCTGTGGTTCCTGTGGACGCAACAGAGTCGACTGGAGGTCCGCGGCGTCGCCGACCGCAAGACCGGTGACCTGACGTTCGAGCTGACCGGCAACCTCGCGCCCTTGCTGTGGGCGTGGTCGGGCAGTCTCGAGGCCGAGTCCGGACGCTGGGAGGTGAGCTGCAACCCCGAAGGCACGACGGAGAAGGCCGCGCTGCTGATGTCGTTCGTCGCCAGCGACGGCACCATCGACCTCAAGCTGCCGCCGCGGCCGGTTCGACCGACGCCGTTCTGAGCGCCGCATGTTCGGCTTCCGGCGACGCGAGAACCCGACGATCCAGCTCTATGGCAAGCTGCCGTTGGCGAAGGACTACCTGCGCCTCGGCTTCGGCGAAGGCGCCGGGCTGCTGCTGCGGGAGTGGCTCGATGCGACCTTCTCCGGTGGCGCCGGCCGCGATTCCGTTGCCGAACCGGCCGGCGCATTCCGCTTCGTCGCCGGCGATGCCTGGGATGCGTGCCTGCAGGGGACCCTGGTCCCGAGCTCGGACGCCGGTGGGCTGCGCGCGTTTCCGTTCATGATCGGCGTCGAACGCCGCCGTCGGGCCGTGGTCGAGGATCTGGCCCAGGGCTGGGTGCAGGCCGATGGCGTCTGGCAGGAGCTGCGGCGCCTGCGCGAGAGCTGCGCGATGCGGCCCGATGGCCGGAGCATGCTGGCGTCGATGCGCGGATCGGTGCTCGATGTGGCTGCTGTCACCGGTGCCAGCGGCGCCCCGATCGAGGTCGAGTCATGGCTGCAGGCGCTGTGGCCCGATCGCGGTCTGGTCGGACTGGAAGCTGATCTCGAACGTCTGCTGGCTGCCGGCGAGGAGGTGCCGTGGCGGCTGCCATTGGCCCGCGGTGGCAGCTATCGCCAGCAGGTTCTCGCCTGGCTCGTAGTCCTCGGCCGGCTCGGGCTGTTCGAGTCCGGGTCGTGCCCGACCCTGTTCTTCCCCGAAGCGGACACGCCGGTCTACGCCCTCGGGGAGTACGCCCTGGAAGAGAACGCCCCGGCAGAGGCGGCCGGTGCCACCGAGCCGACCGACCTGTCGGTCGGCGAAGGTGGACCAGGGCCGTTCCTGGCGGTGTTCCATTCGCCGTTGCGACCTGCCCTGGGGCGGTGGCTTCAGGTGCCGGGAACGGAGGGGCCGCTCGGCAATGGCGACCTGGTCGGAGGTCGCCCACCTGGCGGTCAGCTCGCCGTCGCCGCCAGCACCGGGCTGCCGCCGCTGGCCGCCTCCCTGCGCAGCACCGTCGCGACGTTTCTGTCACGCCATGGCCTCGGCCGGCAGTAGGGAATCTCCCCTATCTGTTGCCGGCCATTGTCGGGTGCCGCTATCGTGCGGCACGCAGTGTGTCACGAGAAGTGACGAGCCATTGCCGAGATCCGAGCATGAACTCACCGGACACCATTGACTTCGACACCCTTCTCCGTCCGATCGAAGGTGACCTCCCCGCCGGCCAGGATCTCCGCAGTGACCCGTCGCCGGTCTCCCTGTACTACCAGATCAAGGATGCCAGGGCCGCGGCTCGTGCCGCCGAACGCTCCGGCATGCAGTTCGAGGATGGCCAGCAGGTCGTCGGCGCCGAATGGCGGTCGGTGCTGCGGCTCGGACCCGAGATCCTCGCCACCAAGTCCAAGGACCTGGAGATCACCGCCTGGCTGATCGAGGCCCTGGTCCGGGAATACGGCTTCGCCGGTCTGCGCGACGGCTTCCGGCTGGCCCGCGAGATGGTCGAGAGGTTCTGGGACGGTCTCTATCCAATGCCGGACGAAGACGGCATTTCGACCCGGGTGGCGCCGCTCGCCGGGCTCAATGGCGGCGAGTCCGAGGGCACGCTGGCGGTGCCGATCGCCCTGGCCGCCATCACCGAAGAGGGGGAGTACGGCGCCTATGGCCTGTGGCGATACAGCAAGGCGCGGGAGTCCTCCAAAGCCGGAGCCAGCGGCGAGGGGCTCAGCCCGATGGCCAAGTTCGAGGCCACCGTGCGCAACTGCTCCCCCGACTTCTTCCGCAGTCTCGTCGGCGACGTCGAGGCGGCGATCGAGCATTTCGCCGCGCTGACCGCGTTGCTGGACGAGCGCTGCGGTTCCGATTCGCCGCCATCGTCGGCGATCCGCCGGACGCTCGAGGAGGCGAAGCAGACCATCACCCACGTCGTCCAGAGCGTGGCCGGCGTCATGATCGACAGCGGCGAGGCCGAGGCGGCGCCGATCGAGAATGAGGCCGAGGTTGCCTCCGGGCCGACCGTGGCTGCGCCCGCGGCGGCACCGGGCGAGATCCGGACCCGCGATGACGCGTTCCGCGTGCTCAGTCGGGTGGCCGACTACTTCCGCGACCAGGAGCCTCATTCGCCGTTGTCGAGTCTGCTCTATCAGGCCGTGCGGTGGGGGCGGTTGCCACTGCGCCAGCTGATCGAGGAGCTGTTCCCGGATTCGAGCGCACGCGATCACTTCGGGCTGTTGACCGGGCTCGGTGGCAGGTCCGCCGAGGACGACGACGGCTAGCCGGCGGCCAGGACCCCGGTCGGCGACCGGGCGACGAGACTTCACTTCCAGCACTACTGCATCCTTCCCTCTCACCCTCAGACACATGGTGGTTAACCCATGGGCAGCGTTCACGACAAGTTGAAGAGAGTGCGCAAGCCGCGCGTGCATCTCACGTACGAAGTCGAAACCGGAGGCGCCGCGATCCAGCGCGAGCTCCCCTTCGTGGTCGGCGTCCTCGGCGACTTCTCCGGCAATCCTTCGACCCCGTTGAAGTCGCTCAAGGATCGCAAGTTCGTCCAGATCGATCGCGACAACTTCGATTCGGTCATGGCGAGCATGACGCCCGAGCTGCACTTCAAGGTCGACAACAAGATCACCGACGACGGCAGCCAGATGGCGGTCGATCTGAAGTTCAACTCGATGGAGGACTTCCAGCCGGCCAAGATCGCCAACCAGGTCGAGCCGCTGCGCAAGCTGCTCGAGACCCGCGGCAAGCTGTCGGACCTGCTGTCGAAGGTGGATCGTTCCGAAGAGCTCGAGACCCTGCTCGAGAACGTCCTGCAGGACAGCGAGCAGATGAAGAAGCTCGCCGGTGAGCTCGGACTCGGCGGTGGCGGCGATGCCGGCGCGGCCCCGGATGCCGGAGGTGGGTCGTGAGCGAAATGGAACAAGACCCGCAACAGGCCGCAGCCCAACAGGCCGAAGGGGAGGCCTTCAGCCTGCTCGATCAGGCGATTGCCGCGACCAAGCAGACGGAGCGCTCGCGCGCCCAGGACCTGCTGCAGGCGCTCGCGACCGAGGCCATGGCCGGGACCGTGACGTGGGACAAGAACCTCACCGTCACCTTCACGACCGCGATCCAGCAGATCGACCAGCTGCTCAGCAAGCAGCTGGCGGCGATCATGCACAGCAAGGAGTTCACCAAGCTCGAGGGCACCTGGCGCGGGCTCAACCATCTGGTGATGAACTCCGAGACCGGCAGCGGCCTCAAGATCCGCGTCTTCAACTGCGGCAAGCGCGAGCTGTTCAAGGATCTCGACAAGGCCGTCGAGTTCGATCAGAGCCAGACCTTCAAGAAGATCTACGAGAGCGAATTCGGCTCCCCCGGTGGCGAGCCCTACGGCGCGCTGATCGGTGACTACGAGTTCACGGCGCACCCCGAGGACGTCGGGCTGCTGCAGAACATGTCGAACGTGGCGGCCGCCGCGTTCTGCCCGTTCATCACCGCGCCCGGGCCGCAGATGTTCGGCTTCGACAGCTGGCAGGAGCTCAGCAAGCCGCGCGATCTCGAGAAGATCTTCGAGACCGCCGAGTACACCAAGTGGCGCTCGTTCCGCGAGACCGAGGACTCCCGCTTCGTCACGATGGTGATGCCGCGGACCCTGGCCCGGATGCCGTACGGCGCCAACACCGCGCCGATCGAGGAGTTCAGCTTCGAGGAGCTGCCGCTCAACGCGGACGGCTCGGGCAAGCCGGCCGAGCACGACGACTACTGCTGGATGAACGCGGCCTACGTCAAGGGCGCCGTGCTGACGCGGGCCTTCGCCGAGAACGGCTTCTGCACCGCGATCCGCGGCGCCGAAGGCGGTGGCCGCGTCGACGGCCTGCCGACCCACGTCTTCAAGAGCGACGATGGCGACATGGACGTCAAGTGCCCGACCGAGGTCGGCATCACCGACCGCCGCGAGGCAGAGCTCAGCAACCTCGGCTTCCTGCCGCTGTCGCACTACAAGAACACCGACTTCGCCGTGTTCTTCGGCGCGCAGTCGGTGCAGAAGCCGAAGAAGTACGACGACCCCGACGCCACGTCCAACGCCGCGATCTCGGCGCGACTGCCGTACCTGATGGCGACCTCCCGCTTCAGTCACTTCCTCAAGGTGATGGCCCGCGACAAGATCGGCTCGTCGATGGAGGCCGCCGACTGCGAGAAGTGGCTCAACAAGTGGATCGTCAACTACGTCAACAACAGCAAGTCGTCGTCGGCCGAGGTGCGGGCCAAGAAGCCGCTCGCCGATGCCCGGATCGAGGTGCAGGAGATCCCCGGTTCGCCCGGCTCGTACAACGCCGTCGCCTACCTGCGGCCCTGGCTGCAGATGGAGGAGCTGACGACGTCGATGCGGCTGGTGGCCAAGGTGCCGAAGAAGGCCTAGGTGACCGCGGTCGCCGGGTGTTCGCACCCGGCGATCGTCGCCACCCGCGACCCTGATCTTCGCCACCGGGCTCGAACGGCCCGCTGGCGCCGGTTCGGGTCGACAGCCCAGTTCTCATGCCCGCTTCCTCCGACACCAAGGCCAACCTGCTCGATGCTGTCCTGGCGAGCACCAGGGAGCAGGCGGCGGCGCGGCAGACACGGCTGCAGACCTTCCTGCGGCTGCGCGATCCGTGGCAGGCCCTGGTCGTGTGGTTGGGGCTCGGGCCCGGCGACGCCGCCCCTCGTCGCGAGGACATCACCGCCCGCCTGACGTTCGATCTCGCCGCGCTCGACATCAGGTTGGCCCGGCAATGCAACGCCATCCTGCACGCGCCCGAATTGCAGCGGCTCGAGGCGACCTGGCGCGGGGTCGCCTACCTGGTCGATCAGGCCACGGCGGCGGACGGTGTCCTGATCCGCCTGTTCGACGTCAACTGGCGGACCCTGGTCAAGGACCTCGAGCGGGCCATCGAGTTCGACCAGAGCGTGCTGTTCCGTCGCATCTACAGCGACGAGTTCGGCACCCCGGGCGGGCAGCCGTTCGGTCTCCTGCTCGGCGATTACTACATCGGGCACCGGCCGCGGCCCGACCAGCCGGTGGACGATACCCGCACCCTGCGCGGCATCGCCCAGGTCGCC
>JAGQRA010000894.1 GCA_020425885.1 Planctomycetota bacterium
ACGGCGCCCTCGGCGCTGTTGGCCATCGACAGCGCCAGCGCCTGGCTGCGGACCTTGCCGGCGCTGGCGCGCAGCTCCGCCGGCAACGAGGCGACGAAGCTCTCGGGGTCCGCGAGCGCGACGTCGCGTTGGCGGGCGAGCAGTCGGGCGGCCTGCCGCTGTCCCAGCGCGCTGCGCAGGGTGATGAGCTCGTGCCAGAGGCGGGCGTCGCCGGGATGCCGACACAGCCGCCGCTGCAGCAGATCGGCGAGTTCTTCGGCGCGGTCGGTGCGGCGATAGAGATCCTCGAGCGTGCGGTCGACGCCATCGGGATCGGTCGCGGCGGCCGTCTCCAACGCCCGCTGCACGTCGGCCGTGCGCAGGTCCTGCATCGCCAGCTCGGCGTAGCGCTGCAACCAGGGTGAGGCCTCCGGGGCCCGTTCGGCGGCGCGCTGCAGCATCGCCAGGCCTTCCTCGACGAAGCCGTCGCGCAGCGCGGCGCTGGCGGCCTCTTCGGCCGCCGCGGTTTCGGCGGCGCCATCGGCAAGGGCGATGGCATGCGGCAGCCCGCGCTCCGGGGTGCCGAGGTGTGAATACAGCGCGATCAACCGCGCGCGATCGGTCGGGTCAGATTCGAGCGCGACGATGTGTTCCAACGCGGCGGTCTCGAGCTCGGGTCGACTCAGCCAGGCGCCGAGCTGTGCCAGGTGACGTTGCCAGGGCAGGTCGCGGGTGCGGTCTGCCGAGTGTCGCGTCGCCACGGCTACGGCCTGCTCGAGCCGACCGTGTTCGACGCACAGCCGCATCAGACCATCGGCGGCGACGACCGACTCGGGATGGCGCGCGAACGCGCGTGACAGCCATCGCCACTCCGCGTTGCGGCGACCGAGACGACGGTAGTGCGAAGCCAGGGCGAGCAGCTGGCCCGGTGGCAGACCCGTGGTGACATCGAGTCGGCGTCGCAGCGCCGCGGCTCTGGCGTCGATCCCGTCCCGGTTGTCGACGCCGGCGAAGAAGGTCTCGACCGGGGCCATCGCGTCGACAGCGGTATCGAACTCCGGTGCGCCGGTCTCGCGTTCCACGAGCCGCAGCAGTCCACGCGCGAATCGGCTGGTCGGATGTTCGCGATGCAGTTGCCTGACGCCGTCGGCGACGACGCCGAGATCGCCGCTGTCGCGCCAATCCGCGAGTCGACGCCAGGGTGCCGCCACCGGCCGCCCGGTCGTGCGTTCGACGGCGACTCCTTCCCGGTACGGGCGCGGCAGGGTCATGCTACCGGCGAGGACGACGGTCACCGCGACCGCGAAGCCGAACAGGTGGCGCGAGGCGAAGCTCAACGCGAGCCCTCCTCGACCAGCACCCGCAGCGACAGCGGTTCGCCGGCCGGCAGCCGCAGCTCGAGGCGGCCTTCGGCATCGCTGCGGCGCCGATCGTCGGCGGGGCCGGGCAGGCCGGCGACGGTGATCGCGGCGTCGACCGGCAGCCCGGCGATCACGACCGCGCGTCGGATGCCGGCCGGCGCCGTGAACTCGACGCCATCGTCGAGCAGCCCGATGCGATCGAGTTCGCAGTCGGCCTGTTCGATGTGAGGCTGCGGCCGCGACGCGACGCCGTCGGGCAGGAAGCGGACCTCGGCCGTGGCCGCGGCGAGATGGACGAAGGTGCGACCGTGCAGGCGATGGACCCCGGCGAGGCCGGCGCTGCGCGACCAGTCGATCGCCGGCACTCGGCTGTCGAACCGCACCGTCCGGCAATGCTCGAAGCCGGTGAGTCGGAAGCCGCCGTCGACGCGCGTGACCGCGCAGCAGCGCTGGCAATCGAGGACGGCGCCGGCATAGGTCGAGGCCGGCACGGGCATGACGGGTTCGCGATCGAGCCAGCGTTCGAGCAGCCGTTCGAGGGCCAGCAAGCGGGCCGGGTGCTCGGCCGAGTAGAAATGGACGTAGACGTTCGCCGGCTTCAGGATGCGATCGCGGCCGGTGTTCTCGATCGTGCGGTCGACGTGGGCGAACGCGCCCGGCATCGTCGTGTAGAAGCCGTCGAAGATGTTCTCGTTGGGCGCGCCGGCGAAGACCTGGAACTCGTCGCCGATCGTCGCGCCCCATGGCGAGACGAAGCCGACCGAGTCGTGCAGTTCGTCCCAACGGAACAGGCCGCCGTTCATGTTGAGGCACCCGGCCGCGCGGGCCGCGGCCAACGCCGCCGCATCGGGGTTGGCCGCGCCCGACCAGAGCATCACGCGGCAGCGCTTGCCGGTCGGCACGAGCCAGCGATCGACGAACGCGATCGAATCGCGGACCTAGGCGACCATGTCGTGCACGTAGCCGCCGAGCTCGGGGTACCAGACCACCGCCCGCGACAGGCTGCGCGGCGTGAGCTGGCGGCGCCAGTTGAGCGGATGCAGCACCGAGTGGCTCGCGGCCTCGACCCACGGTCGCGCGAGGATCTCGCGGGCGAGCTGCATCCGTGGCGTCGGCTGCGTCGGTGCGAGGTCGTCGGTCAGGCCGGCGATGATGAACGAGATCGTCATCGGCACCTGCCAGCGATCGACGATCCGCTCGCGGAACACCTCGCCGCAGAGCTTGCCTTCCTCGACCGTCGACACGCTCTCGAAGCCGTCGCCGTCGACGTGGAGCACGAAGAGGCGGCGGCCGAAGCGGACGCAGGGGTCGGGCACGGGCAGGCCCGAGAGATCGAGGGCTTCGGTCAGGAACGCGAACGGATCGACGTACCAACGTCGATCGTCGGCGTTGCTGCCGATGCGGACACACCATGGCTGCAGCGCCAGGCCGCCCCAGCTGCCGGTGACGATCGGGCTGCGCGGCCGTCGCGGCCGTTCGAGGTCGCGCGTGGCCAGCCAGACGCGGTTGCGTTCGTCCTGGCTCCACGGGCCATGATGCAGCCGTTCGTAGACCGGCCGCGATTCGAACGGCACCAGATCCGGTCGCGGGAAGTCGACGTCGATGCGGGCCGGGTCGGCGACCTCGGTCGAGTCGTAGCCGAGTCCGAAGCGACCGAGGTAACGCCTCAGTCGTTCACCCCCATCGGCGCGGGCGAGTGGCCGCACGCTGCCGAAGTGCAGCATGCGAACCGCGCGCTGCTGTCGTTCGAGCCACGGCCAGACCCACTCGGGCAGCTGCAGCTCGTCGGCGAACCAGGTGCCGACGGCGCGGACCCGTCTGGCATCGACATCGGGCGGCGGTGCGTCGCGGTCGACGCCGATGCGTTCGAGCCGCAGGCCGAGATGGTTGAGCGGCATCTGCAGCACCTGACGCGCGGCATCCTGGTCTTCCGCCTCGAGGTCTTCGATCGCGTTGCCGACCAGCATCACGACCACGCGCGGCAGCGCGTCGCGTTCGCCTTCGCCATCACCCGCTTGGGCCATCGCCCGACCGCTGCCGATAGCAGCGAGCGCGAGCATCACGAGGGGTAAGGGAAAACCAGAATGCAGCAGCAACGCGGAGCCTTCTTCGAAGCGGTGACAAGGGATGCATCGGCCGCGTCAACCTCGCGGCTTGAAGTCGGATACGCCGATCGTCGCCGTCGCGCCGCGTTGCTGTCGCTGGCGTTGCTGCTGGTGCCTGCGTGCGCGGTCGAGCGGTCAGGACCGGCGCCGGCCGAACTCGACATCCGGGTGTTGGCGCCGGTCGACAGCTGGGCGATTCAGCTGCAGGGTCTCGATCCGGTGTCGTCGCCGACCACACTCGCGCGTCGCGCTGTCGACATGCTCGTCATCGAGCCGATGCGTTCACAGCACGGCGAAGGCGGCTTCCCGATGCGGGACATGGTGCGCCGGCTGCAGGCCAGCCCCGGCAGCTCGTTGCCCGGCAAACGCGTGATCGCCTATCTGAACGTCGGCCAGGCCGAGGATTACCGCACCTACTGGCGTCCGGACTGGCAGCCGCCGACGGCGTCCGGCCCCGGCGAGCCCGGCTTTCTGCTCGGGCTCGACCCCGACGGCTGGCAGGGCAACTATCCCACGGCCTACTGGGACCCGGCCTGGCAACGATGCCTGTTCGGCAGCGACGACGCTCCGCTCGACCAGATCCTCGCCGATGGTTTCGACGGCATCTACGTCGACTGGGTGCTCGGCTTCTCGGATCCGCAGGTGCGCGCCACCGCCGCCGCCGCCGGCGTCGATCCCGCCGCCGAGATGGTGAAGCTGCTCACCGAGCTGCGGCGTTACGCACGCCGGCGCTACCCGCTGTTCGTCGTGATCGCGCAGAACGCCCTGCCGCTCGCCGAGCAGCAACCCGAGCTGCTGCCGGTCATCGATGCGCTGGCACAGGAGGACCTCTCGTTCCGCGGGCTGGCCACGGCCTCCTGGTCGGACGACGCAGCCGGCGACATCGCGGCCGATCCCGACGGCGAGAACTCGACCGCGCGCCTCGGCGCCCGACTGGCGACGATGCGCCGACTCGGCCTGCCGGTGTTCACGCTCGACTACGCGCTGCAGCCGACGAACGTCGAGCGTTCCATCGCGGCGAGCCGCTCGTTCGATTGCGTGCCGTGCGTCAGCCGCACCCCGCTCGATCGGTTGCCGGAGTGATCGCCGCGCCCGCGGCTGGCAACGCAGCCGTTCCGGCGCGACACTCGGCGCATGCTGTTGCTCTGGATCACCCTCGGGCTGCTCGTCGGCGTCGCGATCTACGACCTGTGTCAACGCCAGCACGCGATCCTGCGCAGCTTCCCGATCATCGGCCACTTCCGCTACCTGTTCGAGGCCATCGGGCCCGAGCTGCGCCAGTACATCGTCACCGGCAACGACGAGGAGCGGCCGTTCAGCCGTGATCAGCGGCGTTGGATCTACGCCAGCAGCAAGCGACAGAACAGCTACTTCGGCTTCGGCACCGACAACGACCTCGAGCTGTCGCCGAACTACCTGATCTGGAAGCACACCACGTTCGCGCGCGAGGCTCCGGCCGCGGGCAGTCTGGCCGCGAGCCATCGCATCCCGTGCGCCAAGGTCCTCGGTGGCGCCCGCGGCCGGGCGCGCGCGTTCCGACCCGAGTCGATGCTCTACGTCTCGGCGATGAGCTTCGGCTCGCTCAGCGCGGCGGCGGTGCAGGCGATCAACGGCGGCTGCGCGCTCGCCGGTTCGCTGCAGAACAGCGGCGAAGGCGGCATCTCGCCGCATCACGACGGCGGCGGCGGGCTGATCTGGCAGCTCGGCACGGGCTACTTCGGCGCCCGTGGCCAGGACGGTGGCTTCGATCGGGCGCGCTTCCTCGACACGGTTGCCGCGCACGACGTGCGCGCCATCGAGATCAAGCTGAGCCAGGGCGCCAAGCCCGGCCACGGCGGCATCCTGCCGGCGGCCAAGGTCACGCCCGAGATCGCGAGGATCCGCGGCGTGCCGCAGGGCGTCGACTGCATCAGCCCGTCGGCGCATCGCGCCTTCCGCGATGCCGATTCGCTGCTCGATTTCGTCGAGATGCTGGCCGCGGCTTCGGGGCTACCGATCGGCATCAAGTCGGCGGTCGGCGAGACCGTGTTCTGGACCGACCTCGCCCGGCACATGCAGGACGGTCGGCGCGGCGTCGACTTCATCACCGTCGACGGCGGCGAGGGCGGGACCGGTGCGGCGCCGCTGGTGTTCTCCGACCACGTCGCGCTGCCGTTCAAGATCGGCATGTCGCGGGTCTACCGCGTCTTCCACGAGCACGGCCTGCACCGCAAGATCGTGTTCTTCGGTTCGGGCAAGCTCGGCTTCCCGCACATGGGGCTCTTGGCCAGCGCCCTCGGCTGCGACATGATCGGCGTCGCGCGCGAGGCGATGCTCGCCATCGGCTGCATCCAGGCGCAACGTTGTCACACCGGCCACTGCCCGACCGGGATCGCGACGCAGAGCCGGTGGCTGATGCGCGGCCTCGATCCGCGGTCGAAGTCGGCGCGGCTTGCCAACTACCTGCTGGCGATGCAGAAGGAGATGCTGTGGCTGTGCCACGCGGCCGGACTGGGTCATCCCGCGGCGGCCACGCTCGACAACTTCGAACTGCTCGACGACCGCTTTCATGCGACCGCCGCGCGCGCTGTGTTCGACTATCCGAGCGGCGCCACGGTGCCCGATGCCGAGGAGCTGGCGGCGTTGGAGCGGATGATGTACGCGGTCGACGGGCGACCGTGAGATCCCAGGCGGCCTACGCGTAGAGCCAGAGGAAGAACAACGGCAAGGCGATGCCGGCCGCGGTCAGCCAGGCGCCGCGGCCGGTGATGCCCTTCTTGCCCTTGATCAGGAACATGCCGGTCACGGCCAGCAAGATCAGCGCGACGGCGAAGGCGTCGGCGATCCAGGTCCAGGCCCGCTTGGGGTGATTCAGGTGCAGGCTGTTGGCCTCGTGCAACCCCGGGCGGGGCGTGACCAGCTCCTGGCGGACGGCGCCGGTGCGCAGGTCGACGTCGATGGTGTGCTGTCGGCGCAGGATGCGCAGCTCGTTCGGCGCCGGCTCGAACAACGCGCGATAGTCGGGCGACAGCTGCAGCCGCTCCAGGACGAGCGCCGCCGCGTCTTCGTCGGTGGTCGTGGTCGCGATCGGTTCGATCTCGGACCGGATGACCTCGATCGAGTAGTTCGGATTCCAATCCTGGACGTGGTTCACGGCGATGCCGGAGACGGCGTAGATCACGGTCAGACCGACGCAGAGATAGCCGACGTCGCGATGGATCGCGTGCAGCCACCATCGCCAGCCGTGCTTCTTCATGCGCCCTCGTCGCGGCCCGGTGTCGGCGTCGTGCATGCGCGAGCGCGGGCTCAGCTCTCCCAGCGCGCGCCGAGTCCCTTGATCTGCCAGGTGATCTTCGGACCGGTCACGGACTTCGGATCGAACGTCTCGCCCTTCGACTCGGCCTGCTTGCGCAGGATCTCGCGCCAGGTCTCCTCGGGCGTGACGAGCTTCTCGAGGATCCCTTCGGCCACCACTTCGGAACCCTTCACCGTCAGCGGGAACACGATCTCGCCGTCTTCGACCTTGATGCGCAGGACCCTGCTGTTGTCGGCGTCGCTCTTCAGCGTGACCCAGCAGCCGCGCTTCTGGCAGACGCCGACGGCGATGCCCTTGACGAGCAGGCGCTGACCTTCGAAATCGGCCGGCGCGGCCAGGATCTCGGAGATCGGCGTGAACTCGGTCAGGGTGATGCCCTTGGTTAGCACCGCCGGGTCATGGGTTGCAGTGGGGACCATGCCTGCATCCGGGCAGTTGGTGCAGTCGTCGGTCTTCGTCGCCGTGGCATCTTCAGCGATGGGGGCGTCGGCCGTGGCCGGCGAATCAGCGGCGGTCGTGGCGTTCGTCGTGACGGCCGCGGGCTCCTTCGTGCAGCCCGAGATCAGGCAGCAGATCGAGACGGCGAACAGGGTGAGGGGCGTTCTCATGTTCAGGGCTCCTGGGCGGAAACTGCGACGTTGCCGATCCGCGGGCCATCGAACCGAGAATCGGGCCCTGTCGCCATCCAGCCGAAGGACGGGGGGCCGATGGCCCGGCGGCGTTACGTCCAGGTGCGCAGGCTGCGCGCGAGCGAGCCCTCTGCTGCGCTACGGCAGGTTGCGGTTCGAATACAGCGAAGGCGCGCCGCGATGGTCGAGCCAGAACAGCAGCATCCGGGCACCATCGACGAGCAGCTGCGGCTGTTCCTGGGCCATGTTGCCATCGCCGAATCCGACCGGCGTGGTGTAGGTCTGTCCCAGGTCGGTCGACAGCGCATGCACGATGCGCGCGAAGCCGGTGCCGACATCGTCATTGCGCCAGGCGGTGAAGACGTAGTTGTCGCGGTAGGAGATGCACGGCGAGCCGGCGTTGACCGTGGCGGTGCTGACCTGGCTGCGCTGCACCACCGCGCCGCTGGCGGTGATGCGCGCCACCCAGACCGAGTTGCCGCCGACGACGTAGGCCGCGAAGATGCGGACCCCGGCGCAGGCGATCGCCGGCTCGGTCGCGGCGCTGGCAGCGCTGTCGCTGAGTTCGATCGGCGGGTTCGACCAGGACGTCCCGCCGTTGGTGGAGTGGATGTAGTCGAGCACACCGCCGCGCAGCCAGGTGATGTGGACGTGCCCGGCGTCGGTGCAGATCCGCGGCTCGCTGACCGCGATGTTGATTGCCGTGAAGCGTTGCGCGGCGGCCCAGGTCTGGCCGCCATCGGTCGTGCGCGAGGCGTAGGCGCCGGTGATGCCGGCGCCCTGGCGCTCGTCGGTGAACGTGAGCCACGCCGTCTCGCCGTCGCAGACGATGGCGTGCTCGGCCTGGTTGGCGACGCCGTCATCGACGAGCATGGTCGGCGCCCAGGTGACGCCGGCGTCGGTCGAGAACGTGGCGACGAGCCGCGCCGCACCGAGTCCCGGATCGCCGCGCAGCCAGACCGCGTAGCGGCGATCGCCGCTCGCACACAGGCGGGGTCGAGCCGCCGGCAGGCCGCCGGCCAGCGGGTTGATGATCTGCCCCGACGAGAACGTGGCGCCGCCGTCGCTGCTGAAGCACGCCAGCAGCGATGAACTGTTGCCGATCCAGAGGACGGTCACGTCCTGGCCATTGACGACGACCTGTGGCTCGGCGGCACCCGTGGTGTTGCTCAGATTCTGCGTCGAACCCCACGAGCTGCCGCCATCGGCGGAGGCGCGATGGAACACATCGCCGGTCTCGACCCACACGGTGTGGATCCGATTGCCGTCCTGCGCCGCCATCGGCGCGCTGCCGGCACCGCCATCGAGCGCGGTGTCGTTGCTCGCGAGTACTGGCGGGTAGCTGTAGGCGGTGAACGCCGTCGACGGCAACGAGGCGGAGCCATGCGAATGGCTGACCTGGACGACGGTGGCGCCGGCCGCCATGCCGACCGGCGTGTTGCACTGCAGCATCGTCTCGGTCGGAATCGTGATCTGGGTGCCGGGCACTCCGCCGAAGCGGGCCACGGTCGACTCGGTGCCGCCGAGCGAGAGCGCGGTCCCGGTCACGACCGCCGGCTGTGGTTTGGTGCGGAACGCGCTCGACGGCGTGATCGACGTGATCGTCGGCGGG
>JAGQRA010000895.1 GCA_020425885.1 Planctomycetota bacterium
CACACAGGTCTTCGACCCGACCGCGGCCGCGGCCGCGGATACGGCCCATGGCGACGATGCGGCCGGTGCGATCCCAGACGATCTCACCCGGAGCGAAGCTCTCTCCGGGTGCGATCCAAACACAGCGGGCGCGGAGGGACCCGCCGTTCAAGCTCGGCCTCTGCTCAGCCCTGAGCGTGAACGACCAGGCCCTGGACGACACAATCGGGGCTGATCGTCGAGTCGAACGTCAGCATGAAGCGCAGGCCGGTCGGAGAATCCGCCGAGATGCCGGTCGCTCCGGCAACGCCAGGGCGCCAAGGGCCGATCGTCAGCGGGTCGGGAAGACCGGTCGACTGCAGCAGTCGCGCACCCTGGAACTCGAGCTTGATACCCGAGGAGACCGGCAGCGGGTCGTAGTTGTTCGGGTCGTCGGTGAACGTGTGTGGGGCGAGGGGACCGCCGGGGCCATCGAGGTCGACCGTGATCTCGTAGCGGAGCCAGGTCGGAGGCAGAATCTGCGCGGTGGGATACCACCGCGACGTGCACCCGGTCAGCGGGTCCTTCTCGGTGCTGGCCAGGGTCCCCGAGTGCGTGCCAGCAACGTAGGCAGGAATCGTGGAGGCGCTGGTGACGCTCAGCGTGCCCTCCGCCTCGAGGCGGAAGAAGCCATTGGCGCCGGCGCCGGCCTGGGTGAAGAGGTTGAGGGTGGACGGGACGATCCCGCCCGTGGAGCTCCCGTTGCCACCGCTGGTATCGATCGTGCCGGCCATCGAGAGGTTGCCGCCCGACTGGATCAGGAACGAACCACCCGACCCGCCACCACCGGGTGAGCAGATACCCCACAGGGGCAGTGCAGTCGGCGTGTTGTTGTTGTCGAGGCCGTTGAAGTTCACTCCGGCGCCGCCCTTGGCTTCGAACACCGCGGTCGCGGCGACGTTCACATCGCCACCGGCGCGCAGGGCACAGGCGCCACCACCGCCCGAGCCGCCGGCTCCGGCAGTGTAGACGTCCTGGCTGATGTAGATCGTGCCGAAGTTGTGGGTCGCGCCGCCGCCGCCGCCGGAGCCGCCGATGGTGTAGTGCTCCAACGACGAGTTCGAGTTGCCGACGGCGTAGGAGGCGATATCGAACGCGGCACCCACGGCGGGAATCGGACCGAGTTGCAGGTTGGGCAGGGTCCCTGCCGTCGCCGCCGAGCCGGCGCCGGAGAAGCCGCCGCCGCTACCACCCGGGGCAAAGTAGGCGCGATAGACGTTGCCGATCAGGATCTGACCGGGGAACGGACTGAAGTTGTTGTCACCGGCCGGCGGATTCATGACCGATCCACGACCGCCGGTGTTGGCGGACTGCGGCGCGTAGCCGTTGCCGGCGAGCAGCCGGACATCCTCGCCCGGCTGACCGTTGGTGAGGATGACGCCGTTCTGAACGATCGGCCCGTTGCCCTGACACTCGTCGCCGCCCTTGCCGCCACGGCCACCGCCGGCACCACCGATGCCACCGGGTTGCCCGTTGATGAAAGGGGCCGGGCCCGACGTGCCACCGCGCGCGGCGAACTTCAGCATCCGCGCACCGTTGAGTCGCACCTCGCCGCCGATGTCCACCTGACCACGAACGTGGATCTGAGGCGGAACAGGCCCGACGAAGTTGACCTTGACCCCTTCCGGAATCATGAAGTCGGTGAAGTAGAGCACCCCGTTGGTGACCGTCTCCGGCTGACCGTTCAAGGCCTGCGACGCCGGAATGTCGATGCTCGTGGTATCGAACGTGAACTCGGTCGAACTCACCGCGGTGCCCTGCGTGTAGTCGAAGGAACCGTGACGACCATCGCCGCCGAGCGTGCCGGGTCGGGCGCCGTTGTTCCACTGCACGCCCGAGGTCCGAACCTCCATGTTGGTCGGCGACGCGAATCCCTCGGCGACAGTGATCGGAATGACCTCGCCCGCCTCGGTGAAGAACTCGAAGCGATTCGCGATCGCTGGTCGACCGGACAGGTCGCGCAGATCCGAGGTCACGGCGACCTCGACACAGGCCAGGCCCGGCAGGGTCACCGGCGCCTTGAATTCGACCACCGTGACATCGACGTCGGCGACGCGCTCCGTCGACAGCGTCGGGATCCCCTCGAGAACGAGGCCGGAGGAGCTGTTGCAGGTCAACACGCCGTTGTTGTTCTCGGCTGTCCGCAGCGTGACACGAACCGGCGAAGCCGGCGTCAACGTCCCGCGCAACGGCGTGGTGTCGATCAGCTCCGAGAAGCGCAACACGATCGACGGGTCGCGCGGCGCCTCGCTCAGGTTGGTCGGCGCGATCATGGTCACGGTCGGCGCCCGCTGATCCTCGTCGACGATGCCGCGCGACGCGACCACGGTGCACGTGAAGTCGGCCCCCAGCGTGTCACCATCGATGCTGCGCACCCCGAACGCCGAGTTGGTGCCGCCGGCGAGCGAGATGATGTAGGTCTCGTTGCGCCGGAATCCGAACGAGCTGACACCGTTCGCGGTGCGCACGCTGGGCACGAAAGTCAGCTCGTTGTTCGTGATCCGAATCTCGCCCTCGGGCGGAACACCTCGCGCCGTCCGCAGCGAAACGCTCGAGCCGTTGATCGACGCGACGTCGAGGCTCTTCGAGAACGTGAACTTCAGCCGCTGATTCTCCGCGATCTCGGATACCGCGCACCCGGTCTGCGAACAACCCAGATCACAGCTGATCAGGCAGAACGAGTCACCGCTCGAGCAGCGGATATGAGCCGAGGCAGTGCCGTCCGAACCGCTTGAACAGCCAGCGGCGACGAGCGCGAAAAGGCCGGCAAAGGCCTTGAGGGAGAGGGCGTAGCGCATGGGTCGGGGAACGTCGAAGGGTTCGTATTGAGTCGGATCGGAGATGCGAGATGCGGGTAACGATCAGATTTGGTAGACGATGACGACCTTGTCGATCGTCGCATCCAGAGCGATTGCACGATCCAGGATGATCGCGAACCGGAAACCGTTGAGGCCGTCGGAATCGATTCCGACCTGCTGCTGTGTGGTCCGCACTCCGGTCCGCCAATCGCGGGTCTCGAGCACGTCGCCGGTCGTCAGGTCGAGCCGGCCGGCCTGGATCCACAACCGCAGCGCGCTGCCGGCGGATCCCGCCACCACCGAGTTCGCGACCGAGGGGTCATCGCTGTAGATGACCGACTGCGTTCCCGACGCGGTCGTGACCGTCGCGTAGATCTCGTAGCGGGCGTATTCGGGACCGAAGACGAGCCCGGTCGAATACCAGGTCGAGCGGAAGCTGGCAAAGGGATCGCGCTCCTCGAGGACTCCGACGTTTTCGGCTACCGGGGCCGGCTGCATACCCTGCAGCCAGGAAGTGCTCGGCGAACCGGGCGCCTCGAGTCGGACGAAGCCGTGCCCGCCGTTGCCGCCGACGGTGTGAACCCGGGCACCGGCCGGCGCCGCCGAGGACGAGCGCCGGTCGTAGACACCGCCGAGGCCGCCGAGGACGTTCACCTCACCGTTCAGGTCGACGAGGCGGCCTGACTGCAGGACGACCGAGCCGCCCGAGCCGCCGCCACCAGGAACCGGTGCAGCTGAACCGCTGCCGGCCAGGATGCCGGTGCAGGAGCCGCCGTTGGCGAGGATCTTGCCGAGGGCACCGAGCGACAGCGAATCGCCGGCGCGCAGGGCGATGGCACCGCCGCCGCCGCCACC
>JAGQRA010000896.1 GCA_020425885.1 Planctomycetota bacterium
CCACTCCTCCAGCCACTGCATGCGCTCGACGTGCTCGGGGTGCGATGGGTCGGCCACGATCTTCAAGAGTTCTTCGTAGCCCCAGGGCCCGCCGCAATCCTCGGGCGGGCATGCGCGCCGCCCGTCGACACACGCTGGCACGATCATGCCCGGCTCGCGCTGGATGCTCTGCTCGATCGTGACCTTGTGTTCCCATCCGTCGCCGAAGTCGTACGAGTAGCGGAAGGAGTCACCGACCTTGGCGACCCTGTTGAGTGTGAATCGGTGAGCGTGTTTGACGGGTGGGCCAAGGTCCCAATCCAGGTCGGGCACGCCGTAGGAGGTGCGACCGATCTCGAACTCGTAGAGGTGGCAGTTCCACCAGCCGAAGGCGGCCTGGATGTACTCGTGCAGCGTGTCGAGCGACGTCGTCGGGTCGACGAGGATGCGCCGCCAAATCGGTGGCTTGGTGTTGAGCAACGTGACCTTCAGCTGGAACACGTCGGGCGTTGCGCCACTGCGAGCAGCCGGCGGTGCCGAAGTGCGATGCAGTGGGACGACGTTCGACGGGCCGCTGTTGAGGAGCGCGGCGAGCTCGCGATCGGGGGATCCCTCACCGTTGCGAAGCGGCCCGAGGAGCAACTCCGACATCTGGTAGCCCAGGTCGTCGAGGTCGGGGAGCCGTTCGCGATACACCCACTCGCCGTGGAAGGCGAACTCGTTCATCACGCCGACCGTGCTGCGATCGTTGGTCGGCGCGATCCGTACCTCGCCCATGGCCGCCAGTTCGGCCGCGATGAAGTCCTCGGGCGCGCCCTGTCGGCGCAGCGCTGCGGCGATGGCGCCGGGGATTCGCTTGATGAGCGTGGCAGCCGGAGCAAGTGGCACAAACACGGGCAGCAGCGTCCGCTGGTTCACCAGCAGCGCCACTTGTGGCTTCCAGAACAGCGCCGTCGCGAACCAGTCGCCGAGCACGGTTGTGGACTCGTCACCGTCGATGGCAGCGGGGCCCTTGACCCGGTCGCGCAGCTTCTTGGTTCCTCGCAGCACCAGCACGGAGAAAGTTTCTCAGCTTCTCGACCCTGGGCTCACGTCTGAGGACGCGCAGGCACTCCCCGGTTGGGGCGGCGAGGTTCGTGTGTCGAACTGGGTGCTCGCCAGTGCGCGTTCGGACAGGGTGATCAGGTCGAGCACCTCGCGTGCGATGTATGCGGTGGCGCCTCGCTCGATCGACCTCGTGTTGAGGATGCCTGCCAGGCGAAGCTCGTCGAGGGCAGCGCTCGCCGCGGGGTAGGAGACGGCGAGGATCCGCGCGAGTGCGTTCGCTGTCACGACAGGGGCTTCGGGGAGTTGAGCGAGCAGGCGCGCAACTGCAGAGTCAGCGCGCGGCGTTGGCCGGAGTTGAGCGGCTGTCCGGTGTGCTGCGAGTCGATTGGTCCAGTCACTGCGCAGTTCGGCAATCGTGCGCACGAGCTTCTCAGACTGCTCGACGGCGATCGCTGCAGCATCTACGAACGTTGCCAGCCAGGCGTTCGTCGATGCGCTGGCGCCGTTGCTTCCAGTTGGTGAGGTGTGCCGGTATGAAGTCAGTCCGGCGACGTATGCGTCGCGCAGCGTGGCGAGCACCAAGCTGATGGGCAGCACGGCGCGGTCTGTCAGCCCTCGTCGCGCCAGCACAGTATGGATCAGTGCGCGACCGACGCGTCCGTTGCCATCGGTGAACGGATGGATCGTTTCGAACTGGGCATGCACCACGGCGGCCTGGATCAGCGGCGAGTGTGCGGCCCCGTTGAGATAGCCGACGAGATCAGCCATGAGCTCGGGCACCCGGTCGGGGCTGGGCGGCACGTACTCGGCTCCGATCGGCGTCCAGTTCGAGGATCCGATCCAGTTCTGAACCGTGCGCAACCCATGATGTCGAGCCTCGTCGGGAAGCAACGATCGGTGGAGGTCGACGATGTCGTCCACCGTCAGCGACGATGCCATGACGAGTTCGGTCGTTGCTTCGCGGACGATCGTCATGTTGTTGGCGACGAGCTTGGCCTGTTCGCTGATGCCGCGTACGGACTCGGACTGGCCGAGTTCGGCCAGCGCCACCTGCTGCGCCGACGGTGCGATGCCTTCGATCCGCG
>JAGQRA010000897.1 GCA_020425885.1 Planctomycetota bacterium
CAGCGCGCGCGGGTTGTGCTCGAAGGCATGCCGGTCGAGGTCGGCCGCATCCCGCACCCCAGTCCGGCGAATCCGGCCGCCAATCAGGGCTGGGATCGCATCGCCGACGCCGCGTTCGCCGATCTCGGCATCGCGATCGGGTGAGCTGCGCCCCTACTGGAAGCAGGCGGGCGGGCGGCGCAGGCGACCGAGATGCTGTTGCAAGGCGCCGAACAGGCGCTTGCGGGCGCGCATGATCCGGATCGCCACGGTACCGGTGGGCAGGCCGAGTCGGGTGCCGGCATCGTGATAGGGCATGCCCTGGCGCACACAGAGTTCGAACACGCCACGGTAGTGTTCCGGCAGCTCCGAGACGGCCGCATGGAAAGCGGACATGAACTCGTCGACCTCGAGCTCGCGCCCCTCGGGCGGTGCCAGGATCCCGGCCAGCAGATCGTTGTCGTCGACCTCGCGTTGCTGCAGGCTGCTGATCGGACGGGGCAGGCGTTGTCTCGCGCGCAATGCCGACAGGGCCTGGTTGCGCGCGATCTCGAACAGCCAGGCGCGGAAGTTCGTGCCCGGCCGGTAGAGGTCGTGCTTGAGCAGAAGCTTCTCGAAGACCTCCTGCGTGACGTCCTGCGCCAGGTGCTGATCACGGCACATCCCCTGGACGAAATGGAGCAGGCGTTTGCCGTAGCGGGCCTCGAACTCGGTGATGGCGAAGTCGGTGTTGCCGAGCTGGAGCTCGGCGACCAGTTCCTCATCGGTCAGTTCGGAGGCGGGGCGATCCTGAGGGGCCATGGCCGGCGCCTAACAAGGAGCGTGCCAACGCCGATTCCGGCTCGAGGAGGTGGCGGAAGTGTTGCGCGAGCAGTAGTTGCGACGGCGGCACGGGTCGGGCGGCCCGTCGGTGCCACCATGTTGTGGCACCGGGTGCCGCGCCTGATCGGCGGCGAATTTCACACAATCGGCCGGCGTCAATCGCGTGGGAACAGACTGCTGCCGCCATCGAGGGCGGCATCGAGCAGGGCGAGATTCCGGCTCTGCCGCGGATCCTCGTCGCCGTGCGTCAGGTAGCTCCAGCGTAGGCGGCGCAGTGCCAGGTAGCTGATCGCCGTCCGGAGGCCCCATTCGGTGCGGATCCGGTCGCCGCCGACGTGCCGGCCGAGCCAGCGTCGCATCAGCTGGCGTTTCCACTCCGGATGGCGATCGCTGTGGATCCAGAACCAGGCCATGTCGTGGTCCTCGTTGCCGATGCCGACGTTCTCGAAGTCGACGAGGAACGGGCGGCCCTCGGCATCGACGAGGATGTTCTCCTCGAGGAAATCGCCGTGCACGAGGACCCGCCTGCGGCCCTCGGTCCAGCGCAGGGCCTCGGCGAAGAAGCTCTGCACCTTGCGCCAGCGCGACTCGCCGAGCACGAACAGCAGGGCGTCGTACATGGTGCGGACCTGTTCGAGATAGGCGGCGGGGTCCCAGTGCGCGAACGGGAAGCCACGTCGCCCCAGCAGATGATCGGTCGACATCGCCGCGAGCTTGTCGAGCAGCTCCACGACATGATCCTGTCCCAGGACCTCTTCGCGTGGCCCGACGGCCGGCGCCAGGTGCTGCAGCAGGATCCAGCTCGGCGGCTGGCCGGGGCCGATGGCGATCGTGCGCGGGGCCGGCAGATCGCGCCGACCGGGGTCGACGCGGTCGAGCACGCGGTAGAAGCCGGTTTCACGCCAGATGTAGTCGTCGGCGGTGACGCCCGACGGCAGCACCGAGTCGTCGCGCGGCGGCAGGTAGTACTTGAGCAGGAAGCAGCGGCCGTCCTCGTTGCGGGCGACCACGGGCAGGGAGTTGCTCGGGGAACGCGAGCGGCCTCCGCCGTCGACCGCGGTCAGGCCGAGCGAATCGAGGACCGCGGTTGCTTCCTGGTGCTGGGTTTGGCTTGCCGTCATATGGGGTTCTCCGCGCCGGATCACGATCTTCGGCCATCGCCAGCCCGAACCGTAGAGCCATTGCCACCGTGCAGTACGCCAAAGCAACATCTGCCGTCAAGATGCAGGCACGCATTGGTCGACGATGGACGAAGCTCATGCCTTCGACCGACCCGAGTAAAGCCGGTACCGAGAGTTCCGTCCAGGAGCTCAAGGCGAGCCTGTGCTCGATGGTCGATGCGCTCGTTGCCAAGGACGAGGAGGAATACGAGTCCGAGTTCGTCCACCTCCTCGACCGGGTGCGCGCCCTGGTCGAACGCAAGCTCTGCATGGAGGGGGCCAAGAGCGACACCCGCGACCTGCTCGGCGAGCTGCTGTTCACGCGGCTGCGGCGCGGCATGCACCTGTTCCTGAAGTGCGAGGACGAGGTCGTGCCGACGCGGGCGGCGGAATGGGTCGTCGGCATGATGTTCTCGATCACGACCCTGTCCGAGTTCGCCAAGGCGTTCGACAAGGTCCTGATCGGGGCCAACACCGGTGGCGCCAACAAGGACTTCAACTTCGCCGGACGCACCGACTTCATCTCCGTCGAGGAGGTGATGCAGATGCTGTCTCAGGGCAAGCACATCGGCTGCCTGAGCCTCGAGAAGGACGACAACCGCCTCGACATCTACATCAAGGATGGCCGCATCTACTTCCTCGACCCGCACCACATCGTGCGCCGGGTGATGCCAGGCGACTCGATGCGGCACCGTGAGATCTCCGAGGCCAAGGTCACCGAGGCCGAGGCGATCCGCACCAGAACCGGCAGGCCGGCGCTGCTGACCTTGCTCGAGAAGGGCGTGTTCCAGGCCGCGGAGATGCGGGAGGTGCTGCGGCTGCACGGTCGCGAGGCGCTGTTCGACTTCATGCGGACGGCGGAGCCCTATGCGTTCTACTACCGTCAGCTGCAGGCGCTGCCCGAGTTCGCGCTGACGCACGATGTCCGCCTCGGGGTGACGTCGATGTTGCTCGAGGGCAGCAAGCAGATCGACGATTGGGCCCAGATGCGGGAGCTGTTCCCGGACCCGGACGCGCCGATCGAGCCCAAGGCCGACATGTTCGCCAGGATGGGTGACATCGCCCTGGACGTGCTCGAGATCAAGCTGCTGTCGGCGATCAACGGCGACACGTCGCCGCGGTCGTTGGTGCCGATCCTCGGTCTGCCGCTGTTCGACATCTACGCGATCCTGATCAAGCTCAGTCGCACCGGCGTGCTGTCCGTTCCGGGCAGCGAATCGGCGCTCGGCTCGATGAGCCTCAGCGTCGAGGCCTCGATGCAGGAGGCGTTCGCGGCGCTCGATGCCAACGACGACCAGCAGCAGCGGCAGAGCGCGATCGATCGCGTGTTCGGTGACGGGCCGAACGAGCCTGGCGCCGGCGGCATCCACGGCCTCGGCCTCGGCGGCCAGACCGCCGCCAGTGCGCTCGATGCCGTGCTCGGCGGCGGACCTCGCCGGGAGCGCGATCCCGGCGACGGCGGTCCGTCCGACCTCGACCAGGACCTGCTCTCGATCCTGCGCGACCGCGATTAGGCGACGGGCGCGACGCCGCCGGTGTTCAGCACTTCAGTCGCCGCATCTGCAGCAGGCGCGAGACGCGGTCGATGGTCACCGTCAGGATG
>JAGQRA010000898.1 GCA_020425885.1 Planctomycetota bacterium
CAACGACCGCGAACGGCTGGCTCGGGCTCGGCCTGATCGGGCTCGGCTTGAACTCGCTGCTGACCTGGGACATGCACGTCGTCCACCACCAGAGCTACCTGTCGATGGCGCTCTTGTTCTTCGGCCTCTTCGCGCCGATCCTCGGCCTGCGGCCGGGAGCCCGCCGGGTCTACCTGGCGCTGCACGTCACCTGGTGGCTGGTGATCTGGGTATGGTCGCCGTTCCTCGACGCTTCGATCCGCCTCGATCACCTGATCGGCTTCGGACTCGCCGGCCTGACCCTCACGGCCTTCCTGATCGGTTGGCAGCAAAGGCTCGACATCAGCGGTCACGAACGAGGGGTAGCGGCCGGCCACTGCGCTCACTAGCATCGCGCCATGGTTCATGGCGGCAAGACAGTCCTGGTGACAGGGTCGGCAGGGCTCGTCGGCTCGGAGGCGGTCACCTACTACTCCGAGCGCGGCGCCCGCGTCCTCGGCATCGACAACAACATGCGGCGGTCGTTCTTCGGCGACGACGGCGACACCACCTGGAATCGTCAACGCCTCGAACGCGCGCACCCGAGCTACGAGCATCGCGCCATCGACATCCGTGATCGCGCCGCGATCGACGCCGTGTTCGCGACCGAACGACCACAGCTCATCGTCCACTGCGCCGCGCAGCCCTCGCACGACCTCGCCGCGAAGGTGCCGTTCGACGACTTCGACGTCAACGCCGTCGGCACCATGAACCTGCTCGAGGCCTGCCGGCGACATTGCCCCGAGTCGCCGTTCGTCTTCACCTCGACCAACAAGGTCTACGGCGACGCGCCCAACGAGATCCCGCTGGTCGAACGCGAGACGCGCTGGGACTACGCGCGCGAACAGGATCGTCAGGGTGTCGACGAGACCTGCCGCATCGACCGCTGCAAGCACAGCCTGTTCGGCGCCTCCAAGGTCGCGGCCGACATCATGGCGCAGGAGTACGGCCGCTACTTCGACATGCCCGTCGGCGTCTTCCGCGGCGGCTGCCTTACCGGCTCGCACCACTCCGGCGCCGAGCTGCACGGCTTCCTCGCCTACCTCGTCCGCGCCACGCTCGATGGCCGCCGATACCGCGTCTTCGGTTACAAGGCCAAGCAGGTTCGCGACAACATCCACAGCCGCGACGTCATCGCCGCGATGGACGCCTTCGCCGCGGCGCCGCGCCCCGGCGAGGTCTACAACCTCGGCGGCGGCCGGCGGAACTCGATCTCGATGACCGAGGCGATCGCCGCGATCGAGCGTCGGACCGGCAAGACGCTCGATTACGAATACGTCGACGAAGCACGGATCGGCGACCACATCTGCTACATCACCGACATGTCGAAGTTCCGGGCGCACTACCCGAACTGGTCGCTGCAGCACTCCCTGGAGTCGGTGCTCGACGAGATGGTCGAAGTGATGAGCGCGCGGCTGGGACAACGCGCTCGGGGCGACGCACCCGCTCTCGAGGCTGCCGACGACTCCGACTTGTCGACCACGACCTGAGCGGCGGCGATTCGCGCGGCGCGCCGCCCCGGACAGGAACCGAGGAAGTTCCCGGCAGGATCCTCGTCGGACCGGCCTCAACACGGAGGCCTCGATGCTCAAGACGACACTACTGCCTTTTCTCCTCCTCGCCGCCACTGCGGCCCCGACCATGGCCCAGGAGTTCGCGCTCGAACCGGGGTCGATCGAGGTCATGGACCTGATCGATCAAGCGGCCCAGCACCTCGGTTGGAACATCCTGAAGAACCCGCAGGAACTCGCCAGCTGCGGTGAGCAGTTCAAGATCCAGAATCGGATCACGACCGACACGGCCGGCTGCGAGGACCTGCTGACGACGATGCTCGCCACCCGCGGCATCGCCATCCGCACGCTCGACCGCGACAAGAAGCTCTACGAGGCGATCTCGATGCTGGGGCCACGCGCCCGTGAGCTGTTCGCCGGGGCGCCGCAGAAGGGCGTGGACGAGATCCTCGCCCGCCCCAGCCTGCGCGTCCCGGTCGCGACCGTCATCCAGCTGCAGCACGTCAACGCCATGGTCGCGAACAACGCACTGCGCCCGTTCTTCTCCAACCTGGGATCCAACAACATCGGCTCCCTCTCGATCGGCAACATCGGCAACTCGACGAGCCTGCTGATCACCGGCATGCAGGATCAGGTCGCCAGCGCGATCGGCCTGATCCGGCAATGCGACGTCCCGCAGGGCGAGCCGAAGCCCGACCTCGACACCCGCCTCGCCGAGCTGGAACGACGCATCGCCGCGCTCGAGAAGGCGATCGCCGAGCTGAAGCCGAAGGATTGAGGCAGCCTGCACCAGTCGAACACGGCAAGCTCGATTCGGACCGGGTGTGAACGGCCGGCCCGAGCTTATGCTGCCGCACTTCGACCGCCGTGCACAGATTCGGGTTCATCGCTCTCGCCGTCGCCGCACTGCTGTTCTACGGCTACCTGCGGCTCACCGATGCCGTCATCTACCGCCATGTCGACCTCGAGCTGTCGAGCTTGCGGTGGCTGCTGCTGTCGATCCTGGTGCTGATCCAAGGCACGTTGATGACGGGCTTCGTCACCTGCGTCGTGCGCGCCCGCGGCCGCATCGGCAGCCGACGCCTGTGGGCCGCGACCCTGACCTCGGCCTTGATGTTCTTCACGCTGGAAGCCGCCTTCCTGTTCGTCGCGCAGAGCCACAACGTCGGCTACACGCTCGCGTCCAGGATCTGGCGACAACGGTACTGGCAGACCAACTCGCTCGGCTATCGCGACCCCGAGCACGTCGCCCGCGCCGACAAGAAGACCGTCTTCCTGGTCGGTGACTCGTTCGCCGCCGGCGCCGGATCGGCTCGGCGCGAGGACCGCTTCGGCGACCTGCTGGCGGCGCTCGAGCCGCAGTTCAACGTCCTGAATCTCGGCCGCAGCGGCGCCGACACCGTCGGTGAGTACCACGACCTCCTCGCGCATCCGCTGACGCCCGACATCCTCGTGCTGCAGTACTACCCGAACGACATCGAGGGCACGGCGACACGCGGCGGTTGGCAGCTGCCGAAGTTCACGCCGTACGCCGACCTCGGGCCACGCGTGGCCTTCGTGGTCAGGAACTCGTTCCTGATGAACTTCGTGTACTGGCAGTTCCCGCACGCCGACGGGCTGGCCTACACGCGCTTCCTCGAGCGGGCCTTCGCCGACGAGGGCTTGCTGCTGCAGCACATTGCCGAGCTGGATCAGTTCTGCTCCTACGCCAAGGCCCGCTCGATCCCGCTCGTGGTCGTCGTGTTCCCGGTCCTGATGGACCTGTCCGAGAGCCAGAAGCTGACGGAACGGATCGAGGCCCTGCTCGCCGATCGCGGCGTGCCGGTCGTCGACGTGGCCGGACTCGTGAAGGACCTCGAGGTCGGCGAACGCACGGCCAATCGGCAGGACGCGCATCCGAGCGCCCGCGTTCATGCCCTGGTCGCTGCGGCACTCGATCGGGAACTGCGACGGCTGTAGCCGGGCCCGGGTTGCGGCCCATCGACGTCATGCTCCCTTGGGCATCAGGCCGATACGAAAGCGACACAGCCGCCCAGGTTGCAAGTAGCAGCGAGGTGCACTTCCCTCTCACAGAAGCCATGAAACCACAGAACCCGAGCCGCCCATTCCTGCACGCCCGCGGCGCCGGCATCGCCGTGCTCGCCGCCGTCCTGGCGACCCCGCTGGCGGCCCAGCGCGAAGCGGAAACCCACTCCCGCCCGGTCGACCGCCGCTTCTCCTTCGTCGAGGAGACCCTGCACGGCGCCTCGCCGGGCCACCTCGAGTTCGAGCAGTGGGTGACCTGGAGTCACGGCACGCGCGCCGACTCCGACTTCGATCGGTTCGCCTTCAAGCACGAGATCGAGTACGGCATCTCCGAAGGCGTCCACTTCGCGATCGACCTCGCCGAGTGGCACACCAGCGACGTCGGCGGTGACTACGTGACCAGGTACGACGCCACCGGCGCCGAGCTGAAGTTCCGCTTCACGGATCCGCGCAGCGACGCGCTCGGCGTCGCCTTCAAGACCGAACTCGGCCTCGGACCGCACGAGCTCGAGTGGCAGAACGTGCTGGTCTTGGACAAGATCGTCGACCGCTGGGAGGTCGCCTACAACCTCGTGGCCGAAGCCGGGCTGGAGAGCGACCGCCTGTTCGAGTTCGGCGATGGCGAGCTCGGTATCACCCAGAAGCTCGGCGTGTCCTACGAGGTCGAACCATCGCTCTACGTCGGCGCCGAGATGGTCTACGAGATTCCACCCGACTGGACCTGGGGCGAGCGGCAGAACTTCTTCGCCGGACCCGATCTCGCCGTGCGCGGCAACGAATGGGCCATGGTCATGACCGCCATGGCGCTGCTGGACGGGGAAGCCACCGCACCGGAGTTCCAGTTCCGCCTGGTGTTCGAGATCGACTTCTGATGTCCGATCGCCGCACCCTTGTCGCGCTGGCGGCGGCGTTGTCGACGATGCTGGTGTCGGCGTGCCAAGCGACCCCGCTGCCCCGGGTCGACGCCGATTGGGCCATGGCGGCAGCCGACCTCGGTGTCACGCTCGACGAGCTCGAGCGCGGACGTGCGTTGCTGGCGACCGATTGCGCAGCGTGTCATATCGCGGTGCACCCGTCCGAGCTGACCCTGGAGGACTGGGACGAGGTGCTGCCGCGCATGCTGCAGAAGGCCCAGCTCGAGGCCCGACACGGGCAGGCTATCCGCGCCTATGTCGTGACCGCGAGCAACCGGGCGCGGTGATGGCAACCGATCAGCTGCCGATCGTCAGCGCCAGGGCGTTGCTGCTCAGCACGGCCGGCGGAGTTTCCATGGTGAAGGACTGGGCGAAGAACGGCAGTCCGCAGTACGCGTTGTTGAGCGGGATCGGCACCGCGAAGGTCCACTGCCCGGACACCGGCACGCCGACCACGAGGGCATCGAGAGTGATGTAGTCGCTGCAGCCGCAGTTCGGCATGCAGATCGGGCAGCCGAACGGCGGGCAAGTCAGGCCGAAGCCGATGGCGGTGACACCGACGACGGCGCATGACGATGCACCGGTGGTGAGCAGTTCGACGCCCTCGCCGAGCACCGGGTAGTCGGCTTCCAGCTGAAGGGGCAGGAATGGCGCGCAGGTGCTCACACAGCCGGCTCCGATCGAGCTCTTGCTCGCGCACTGCACGCAGGGAGTCGTTGCCCCGACCTCGTAGTGGATGGCGCCGTCGAAGGTGTTCGGCCCCGGTATCGGCGCCGCCCACGGCACGGGCGCATAGTCCCCTCGCGAAAGGGTCAGGTGCGCGGTGGATGCGGTCGGCCACGGCGCCGGCGGGAAAGGCAGGTTGAGGGTGTACTGCGGCGCGACGATGGCGTACTGCAGCGCCACAGCGTGCACGCCAGGCCCCAGGAACACCGGCGGAAACAGGCACACGTGCGAGGGCTTGCCCACACCCTGGGCGACGACGCTGCCGACCCCGGCCGGCAATCCCCATGGCCCGGGCGTCACCGTCTTGGCGAGGGCGGTGTAGGTGCCCGCCTGCGTCAGGAAGCTGATCAGCCCGGGCGTGCTGACGGGGCTGCTCAGATTGACGTCCAGACTCTTGATCGTGATGCCACCGAGCGGGATCACGGTCAGATCGAAGAAGATCTGGCTGCCCGCAGCGCCCACGCCCGCGCCGGTGTAGGACGTGACCAGCTCCTGGCCGGTCAGGCAGCCGACGAGAACTGCGGTCGCGGTTCCGGCCAGCACGCGACGGGCAATGCCGGCGCACCGGTTCGGGTTGAATGCGGTGCCGGTCAGGCAGGTGAAGAAGTTCATGATTCGCTCCTCGGCAGGCGAGGCTGCCGCAAGGTGACGGCCATGCTGGGCCGCCGCAGCTCGGTCGCGAATTGCGCCAACCGTCAATGCTCGTGACGGCCGCCGACCGGACAGTCCGATCGCGGGATTTCCGACCCCGGCGCTGTCCCGGGGCCGGCGCGCCCGACGCTCGCCTCAGCGATCAATCGTGACCCGCAACCCGGCCGTCAACGCCCCGAGCCCCAGGTATGCCCCGCCGGGGTCGACCGCCGCACCCTGCAGGTAGATGTCGAGGCCTTGGAACGATGGCGAGGGCGGCAACGGCATCGCGAAACGCGCCATGCCGCGCGCGTTCGCCATCAGCGCGACGAAGGTCACCGGCATGACGAGCGCGGTGCAGCCGCCGGGCAGCGGCGAGTTGGCTGCGTTGAAGCCGAGGACCAGGAAGACGAGGCCGCCGGGCCGGAGCGAACTGGCCTGCACCTCGAAGTGGTCGTTGCCGCTGACGGCCAGGCCGGCAGCCGCCAACGCCGGCGTGCCGAACGAACCCTCGCAACCAGCGCCGTAGTCGACGGCACCCGCCGCCGAGGTCTGACCGAGCAGCCAGGTATCGTGCCCACCTTCGCCGCCGAACAGCAGCGTGCGATGCGTGGCCGGGTCATGGGCCACCGGCGTGATCCGCTTCGGCCACGGCTGCGGCGCCGTGATCACGCGTGCGGTCCACTGCGCGCCATTCCACTCCCAGACGTCGTTGCGACCGACCGGGACGGCGAACGTCAGGTGGTAGTAGCCGCCGACGAGCAATGTGGTCTGCGTGGCGGTGTCGAACACGAGCCCGTGACCGGCGCGGCCGGGCGGCAGCGGCACGCCCACGATCGCGGTCCAGTTGCTGCCGTTCCATTGCCAATGATCGCCGAGCACGGGCGGCAGCAGGTAGTCGCCGCCACCGAACAGCACCGTCACGTTGCGCTGCGGATCGAAGCTCATCGCGTGGTTCTTGCGCCGCGGCGGGACCAGGCTCGGACTCCGTTGCTGCCAATTGGTGCCGTCCCATTCCCAGGTGTCATCGAGCAGTCCGCCGGAACCCTGACCGCCGTACAGCACGACGCGACCGCGCGTGGAATCGCCGGCCATCGCGGCGGCGCTGCGCGCCGGGGGCGATACGGCCGGCGCCGCCTGCAGCCAGTTGCTGCCATCCCAGAGCCAGGTATCGGCGCCAGGCGAGGGCAGCGCACCACCGAACAGCAGCACTTGGCGACTCGCCGGGTCGAACGCCAGCGCAGCGTCGTTGCGCGCCGACGGTTGGCTGGCGGCGTCGCGGTGCATCCAGGTGCCGGTCCGATGCACCCAGGTCTCGGTGATCGAGGCGGTCGCGGAGTCGAACATCACGATCTCACCGCGTTCGGGATCGTCGACGAGCCGGTGGGCCCCGCGCAGTCCAGGATCGATGGCGGGCGCGGCGACCTGCCAGCTCGCACCGTCATAGGTCCAGGTCTTCGAGCCGTGATTGCGATCCTCGAACTGGACCATCTCGCCGCGCACGCTGTCGTAGCACATCTCGTGCGTGGGCCCGGTCTCGGGGGCGGCGAGGCCGATCGCCACCCGCGTCCACGCGGTGCCATCCCATTCCCAGGTGTCGTCGTATCCGACCGGCGTGTCGATGCCGCCGAACAGGACCGTCACCTGTCGCCGCGCATCGTAGGCCATCGCGTGGTTCATGCGTCGCGCCGGGCGCGTCGCGGGGAATCGCTGCGCCCAGTTGCTGCCGTTCCACTCCCAGGTCTCGTCCAGTCTGCCACCGCCGCTGCCGATGCCGCCGAACATCACCGCGGTCGCGCGCGATTCGTCGTAGGCGAGGGTGTGGCGTTCGCGCACCGGCGGCGAGGTGACGGGAAACAGCTGCGTCCAGTTGGTGCCGTCGTACTCCCAGGTGTCGTCGAGCGGGAAGCTGGCGTTGCCGCCGAACATCAGCACGCGCTGCCGAACGGTGTCGTAGGTCATCGCCGTGTACGAACGCCACGACGGCGCCGTCGCGGTCGCGACCTGCGTCCAGCTGCTGCCGTCCCACTCCCAGGTGTCGCCGATCGGTCCGCCGCCCAGGCTCTGCCCGGCGAACAGCACCGTCACCCCGCGGCCCGGGTCATGGGCGTAGCCGGGGAAGTAGCGCGTCCCCATCGGGTTGGCGGTGACGCGTTGCCGCCAGGTGGCACCATCCCACTCCCAGGTCTCGCCGCCGAACACCATGACGGTTCGCGAACGTGCCACGTCGAAGGCGAGCGCGGTGCCGACGCCCGAGCCGAGGCGCGGCGGCGTCCGCCATTCGAACTGCTGCGCGGCGATGGAGGTGCAGGCGATGAGGGCAGATGTCCAGGCATGAGATCGGAACACGTTCCCAAGTGTAGCGACCGCGCGAGGAGTCGCCGGCAACGGGTTCGTCTGGCTCTCACTCCTACAATGCCGGTACCCGTTGCCGAATCTCCTCGAGCGCATGGAAGCTCACGGTCGCGACGTTGCTCCCTGGCCGACGCGGCTCCGCCATCGTGAGATTGCCACACCCTCCGCCACCCGGAACCCGTATCCTCCGGGTCCTGGAGTCCGTCCCCGCACCAAGCCCCTTGATCGAAATGCGAGTCATCCTCACCGCCATGTTCCTCACAGCTCCGGGCCTCGTCGCCCAGAGCACGATCGCCCTGACCGCAGCCACGCCGATCTCGGTGCTGACGAGTGAGGCCGGGGCCAACACGACGTTCGGCACGGTCGCCCAGAACACCACGATCGGCTACTGTCCCAACTCGGGGTCGTTGTCGACG
>JAGQRA010000899.1 GCA_020425885.1 Planctomycetota bacterium
CGCCGCACGTCTACAAGACCGAGGACTTCGGCGGCAGCTGGCGACGCATCGCCGGCGGGCTGCCGGACAACTGTCCGGCGCGGGTGCTGCGTGAGGATCCGAACGACGCCGACGTGCTGTTCCTCGGCACCGAGTGGGGCATGTTCGTGTCGCTCGATGCCGGCGATTCGTGGCGGCCGTTCCAGCAGAACCTGCCGATCGTGCCGGTGACGGACATCGTCATCCATCGCGATGACCTCGTGCTGTCGACGATGGGCCGCTCGTTCTGGATCCTCGACGACATCTCGGCCGTGCGCGGGTTGCGCGGCCGCGACCCGCAGGCCGTTACCCTCATCGCGCCGCGGCCGGCGATGCGGACCCGTTTGCGCGGCAGCCGCGGCGCCTACCTGCACTACGCGTTACCCGCCGGCGTCGACGAGCTGCGGCTCGAGATTCACGAACTGTCGGCGGCTGGGCCGAAGCTCGTCCGCACCCTCGGCTCACGATCCGAAGGCGAACGGCAACCGGGCGGGTCGGGTCGGCGGGGTCGGCCGGCGCGCGGCGGCGGCGAGTTGGCAACCGGTGAGGGACTGCAGCGTTGCACCTGGGATCTGCGCCGCGACGGCATCCTCGGGCGCGGACCGTTGGTTGCGCCCGGGGACTACGAGCTGCGGCTCGTCCACCCGGCCGGGCAGAGCGTGCAGCGTCTGCGGGTCGTCATCGATCCCCGGGTCCAGGCCGAAGAGATCGATGCGGCGGATCTCGCCGCGCAGGCCGAGCTGATCCTCGAGGTGCAGCGCGTCCAACAGCAGGCCGGTGAGCTCGTGGCTGCGATCCGCGGGTTGGCCAAGGGGGAAACGTCGGCCGAGCAGGCTGCCGGTCTCGACGCGTTGCGAGCGCGCCTCGTCGATGCCGACGGCCCCTATCCGCAGCCGATGATCGTGGCCCAGCTGCGCTATCTCGCATCGATGCTGGATCGGGCCGATCAGCGACCCGGTCAGGATGCAGTCGAGCGGCTGCAGGAACTCCGTGGCCTCGTCGCCGAGTGCGACGCGGAGCTGAAGGCGCTGCGGCGGTCCGGCGTCATCCGTTGACCTTCAGCTCCATGTCGACGACATCGCCGGGCTCGACCTCGAAGAAGGCCCTGGCCGCGCCTGCCGTGATGAGATGGCAGGCCCCCGTGCCGACGCCGCGGAACTCGAACTGTCCGGTGCGGTCGGTGCCGATCACGAGATGCTCCCGCATCACCCCGCGCCAGACCTGCAGCTCGACCCTCGCGCCGGGCAGGGGCCGCCCGCGGCCAGCGACCACGACACCGCGGATCGTCGCACCCGGCTCGAGCCGCAGGGTGCCGAGCTCGATGTCCGTGGCGACCTTGATGCGGGTCTGCATCGTTCCGCCTCCGGCGGCGCCACGGGCCTCGAGCACGAGATCGACGTGTGGCTCGATTCCGAGGCAAGGTATGTCGACGAGTCCGTCGAGTCCGCTGGTGCCGTTGCCGATGACGCGGTCGTTCCGGTCGTCGGCGACGGACAGGGTGGCATCGATGCCGCAGGCTGGCGTGTCGTGCCGGTCGGTGACCAGGACGCGGACCGAGCTCGCGCGCCGCAGCGCCAGCTGCCACTGCTTGTCGATGTCGTGGCGCTCGACGAACCAGACCGGGTTGCTGTTGTTGCCGACCAGGACCGTGGCCCGAGAGGTCGACCTCAGGGCGAACTTCGCGCCGGTGTTGACCGGAGCCTGAATCGAGAAGGAACCGTCCGCGGTCGTGGTCGCGAGCTGGCGGCGGCAGTTCAAGGGTGAGACGCCGCCATCGAACGGCTGCAGCAGCAGGCCGATGCCATCCGCGGCGATGCCTTCGTTCGCCAGCAGACGGCCGCGCAGCAGCCCGTCCTGATCGCCGATGCGGAACCGACGCGTGGTCGTTCCGACGCCGACCTCGAGGACGTGTTCGACGGGCCACATCGTCGCGCCATCGAGTTCGACCCAGGCATGCAGCTCGTCGTCAGCGGTCCAGCCGTGCAGCTCCCAACGGCCGGGCTCGGACTGCGGCGGCCGTGCCAGTTCGGGCGGCATCGGCATCTGCGCGTCGTCATGCAGGGCGATCACGCGCAGTCGGGCCCCGGCGCACTGCTCTGCGGTCGCATCGAGGAGGCGGAACGTGCACCAGTCGGCGGTGTCGGCCGTGACGACGCAATCCAGCGTCGCATCCGTGTGTCCCTCGATCGACGAGACGAAGGCGGCGGCATCGCGTTGCTCGGTCCAGGCGCGCACCTGCACCGGCCCCATCGCCACATGCCGGAGCCGGTAGTGGCCGTCGGCGTCGCTGCGGCCGTTGCAGCAGGCGTAGGCAAGGTCCGGGGCGCCGCTCGGCGCGGCGCCGATCCAGGCGTTGGCGATCGGGTTGCCGGCCTCGTCGCGCACGGTGCCCGACAGCTCGCGCGCGGGCATCGTGCGCAGCCAGGTGAAGGCGCGGTGCTGGCCCCAGAGGTCGACGAGCACGCCGCCGACGTCCGGCGCGTCGGTCGTCGCCCGGACGACGACGAACTCGGCCGGCACCGCCGCGAACACGAACGTGCCGAGGCCGTCGCTGCGCGTGTGCGCCACGACGATGCCGTCGTGCTCCACGAACACCTCGGCGTTGGCGACCGGTTCGTGCCTCGGATCGATGACCTGGCCTTCGAGTCTGGCCTGGGGTCGGGTGACGGGTCGGGGCGCCTGCGCCGGTACAGCGAGCACCAGCAGCAGCGCCGCGAGTGGGGTCTGGCCTCGCATGCCTGGCATGCTCACAGGCTACTCCATCCCGGCTCGTTGGTGCAGGGGGCGTGAACCGGCGCCAATGGGGCAGTTGGCGCGGCCGTTGTCCGACGGGCAAAGCACAAGACTTGACTCCACGTCCGGAGCTTCGATCATCGCGCCGTGCTCTCCGGAGTGTCCGGGGCGCACCCTCGGCCATTCGTCACCGCTGGCGGCTGGCAATCACCTCGCACCATCGACCTGCAAGGAGAGTGAATTGAAACCGAGCCAAGAACTGAGTCCGGCCCTGCCGCAACGCGGCGCAACGACGACGAGGAAGGGGCTGTTCCCGATCATTGCGCTCGCCTTGCTGGCGAGCTGCGCCTCGGTGCCGATGGCGCCGCCCGAGCAGGACGCGGCGAGCAAGACCTTCACGCCGCCGACCGATGCCGCCGCGGTCTACATCTACCGCGATACGTTCGTCGGTCAGGCGCTCAAGAAGACGCTGTCGATCGATGGCGTCGTCATCGGCGAGACCGCGAACGGGGTGTTCTTCCGCCGCGAGGTCGGGCCCGGGCCGCACACGTTGTCGACGGAGTCGGAGTTCGGCGACAACAAACTCGATTTCACCGCCGAGATCGGCAGGCTCTACTTCTTCGAGCAGTACATCAAGATGGGAGTGTTCGTCGGCGGCGCCAACCTGCAGGCCGTCAGCGAGGAAGACGGCAAGGCGGCCGTGCTCGGTTGCCACGAGGCGCTCGGCGTGGTGCCGGCGTCGACTGACGGCGCGCCGTGACGCCGTGATTACTTCGGCGGCTCGTCCTTCGGGTCGTCGATGCGCACCCTGCCCATCACTTCGGGCGCGGTCGGGGCCGGGGTGCCCATCAGCGGCGGCGGTGGAACCACGTCACCCTGCAGCGGCTGCTCCAGGCTCGGATCGCTGCCGCCGATCGAATCGGGCTGCGCCAGGCGTCGGCAGCCGGCGAAGGCGAGCAGGGCCGCGCAGGCGGCAACGATCCGGGCGCCGGTGCGCCGCATCCGCTGCCGCAGTCCGACCGGACAGTCGCGCGTCAGGACCGTGCCATCGGCGCGCCGGGTGAACCGCACGCAGAGGCGCTGGCCGCCGTCCGTTCCGGTTCGACTGCGGACCAGCGCCTCGGCCTCGGGCCTGGTCATCGCGCTGAGGTCGAACACGTGCAGGTTGCACTGCGAGCAGAAGCGGCAGCGCGCATCGCCCTGCATCTGATTCCAGTCGGTGGAACACGGGGAGGCGATGGCGATGCCATCGAGCCAGGCGTCGGTTGTCTTCATGCGGGCGCGCGGGACGTGAAGCCCGGTCATCGGTTCCCCGCGGTCTCGAAACGAATCGGGTCAGGGCAGCGTCGGCGGCGGGGTCAGCAGCACCTCGTCGCAATCGGCCGGGTCGTCGAGCGCGAGCTCGGCCTCGGTCTGCAGGAAGCCCTCTGCGCTCATGGCGCAGAACGCCTCGCAGGCGACGGCGCCGGGGACCAGCGGCGCGTGGCTGCGACCGATGGTATCGACGATGTAGGCGTAGTCGTGGAACTCGAACTGCGAGCGGTAGAGCCGGATGATCTCGATCTTCTCGTCGAGCTGCCGCGAGATGTCGACGACGAGTCCGGGCGGGACGAACGACCAGACCTCGTAGCCGCAGACCGTCGGGCGGTGCGACGACGCGCGCAGGGCATCGGCGAGCAGCACGTTGGTGTAGCGATGGTCGGGATGCTGGTCGGTGATCCACGGCAGGAACACGCTGTCGGGCCCGAAGTCGTCGAGCAGCGCGCCGAGGTCGGCGGCGCGTTGTGCGCGTTGACCCGGATCGCGGAAGGACCGCTCCGGGTAGCCGAGGATCACGGGCGCGGGCAGCCCCAGCCGCGCCGACACCGCCTCGGCCTCGAGGCGGCGGACCTCGGCGAAATGGGCGTCGCGTTCGGGCGTGCCGACCGCGCTGCCGTCGGTCAGGTAGACGAGTCGTACTTCGCGCCCGGCCGCGATCATCTTGAGCAGCGTGCCGGCACAGCCGATCTCGATGTCGTCCGGGTGCGGCGCCAGGAACAGCGCGCGGCGGCCGTCGGGCACGTCGACGATGCGGCGGTTGATGAAGTGACGCACCATGGCGCGACTGCCCTGCAGCAGGCCGCGGGTCTGGGCGA
>JAGQRA010000900.1 GCA_020425885.1 Planctomycetota bacterium
GTCGCGGCGCGCCTTGCCGAGGGCCGCGCGGTCGAGGCGGTGCGGCTGTGGCTCGAAGGCATCACGTTCCTCGCCGACTGCCGCGACCACTTCTATCTGGCGCACTGGTCGCTCGGGAGCCAACTCGTGTTCGGCGACGAAGACCTCGGCGCGATGTCGGGCCTCGCACGCGAGCTGTTGGCCGTCGGGCTGTCGCGGCTCGAGCGCCAGCTCATGATGCCGCGGACGCTCGACGACATGCTCGCGCCGGTCGTCGCCAACACGCTGCAGGGGCGCGACGGCGACGGCCGTTCGGCAGCGATCCCGGCCGGATTGGGCGCGTGCGCAGGGGCCTGGGGCCATGGCTTCGACCCGTTGGCGCGGCACCTCGAAGGTCTCGACGAACTGCGGCGCCTCGGCGAGTCGTTGCAGCTGTCGGCCACCGACGAGGCGACATGGCTACGACGATGGCAGGCTTTCTGCGCGGCCGGTCGCTGCGGCGAATCGAACATCGCCAAGCATGTCGACCACTGGTTCCAGACCTACGAGCGCTGTCGCCGCAACGCGTTGGCGAAGGTGCGACTGCTGCGGCTGGCGCTGGCGTTTCATCAGGGCCGCGAACTGCCATCATTGCTCGACCCGCATACGGCCGCGCCGTTCGTCCAGCGGATCGGAGGTGACGACGCCGTGTTCCGCGGCAGCGACCCCGATGGCGGCGAGTGGCTGGCGCACCGGACCGGGCGGTAGCGGCTCGGCGAGCGATCCGCGCGGCCGGGGACTCGAGGCGCGGATGTTGTTTTTGGTCCTGGCTCGGTATTCACAGGGCCGTGACTCGCATCCTGACCGGCGCATGCATCGTGTCCCTCGTGCTCTGGCACGCGCGCGTCACGGGATCGGTGGACCTCGGCGCCGTCGCGTTCTTCGCGGGACTCGTCGCCGTCATGGTCATGGCCGGGCGCATCGTCTCCCGTCGGCTCGCCGCGGCCGATGCCGAGGCCGAGGCGGGTGATTTCCCGACGACGCTGCTGTTCGGCTGGCTCGCGGTCCAGGTCGGGCTGCTGCTGGTGAAGTCGCTGCCGCTCGCGCCACCGCTGGCCGCCGTCGGGCTGGCCATCGCCGTCGTCATCGCCTTCGTCCGGACCGGCTGCTGGAACTCGGGCGGTGGGCGCGACTCCGGTTGGTCCGTGGCCGCGACCGTGCTGAGCCTGGTGGCGGCGACGTTGTGGTCGGAGACCGCGTTGGATCCGGTGCGGGTCGGCGCCGACACCGTGCTGTTCCGGCCCTGGTCCGATGTCTTCTATCACAGCACCTGGATCAGCGCCTTCGCGCAGGCCCATGGCATCTGGTCGGTCGGGCACAACCTCTGGAACGGCGCCGGGCTCGAGTTCTATTCGTTCGGCGACTACCTGCTGCCGAGCACGGCGGTGTCGCTGACCGCGACCACCGCATTCCAGGCCACGAACTGTCTGTGGACGCCGTTCGGGATCTTCCTCACCGGCATCGCCGCGTTCGCGCTGGTGCGCGGCTGGTGGGGGGAGCGGGCCGCGTTCGGAGCGGTGGTCGCGGTGCTCCTGGTGCCGGACGCGTCGTACTACTGCACGCAGAACGAGTACCTCGGCTACTTCTGGCTGAACGAGATCAGCTGCGGCGGCGCCTACGGCTCGGCCGCGGCCGCGGCCGTGTTGATCGCCGTCGCGCATTGGTGTCGCACCGGTTCGCGATTCGCCGCCGCGCTCGCCATGACCGGGGTGGCGATGACCTTCCTGGTCAAGGTGCAGATCTGCATGGCGCTGGTGCCGCTCGTCGTCGTGATGGCGGTGTCGGGTCGTCGGCGGTGGCCGCGGCGGCGGCGCATGCTGCTGCTGGCGGGGCTCGGGATGCTGGCGCTGATCAGTCCGTGGCTGGTCGAGGTGTTGATGCCGGGGCTCGGCCTGCGTCTCGATGGCAGCGGTGCCAAGCCGTACCTGCTGAGCCTCGTCGGTCAGCATCTGGGCGCGCTGCGTTGGCTGGCCGAGTGCATCACGGCGTCGTCGCCGTACTGGTCCGACGTCACGGTCGGTGTCCCGTTCCTGCTGCTGTCGACCTTCGGTCCCGGACTGCTGCTGATCGTGGCCGTCGGCCTGCTGCAGCAATGGCGGGCGCGGACGCTGGGCCAGGCGAGTCTGGTCGTCACGGCCGTCGCCGCGATCTACCTCGTCATGACGCTCGGTCTGTCGGTCAACGAGACCGGCAAGCACACCGCCGACGCCCTCGTGCATCGCCCGTTCGTCTGGGCCTACTTCGTGATCGCGGCCTGGGCCGGCGGGGTCGCGGTGACTGTGCTCGACCGTCGACGTTGGACCGGTCGCCATCCGCGGGCGGTGCGCGCGGTCGGGGTCGGGCTCGTCACCTTGCTGCTCGTGTTCGTGTTCGTCACCGGTCGCGGCCAGCTCGGGCCGTCGTGGCGTCACCACTTCATGGACCAGGAGGTCGATCGCGGGCTGGTCGACTGCGCCGAGTGGCTGCGGTCGAACAGCGCCGCCGACGCGATCGTGCAGGACTCGCGCCAGGATCCGCTGCTCGCGCTCGTCGGCCTGTCCGAGCGCAGATGCTATCTGGCGTCGTCGGATCTCGTCGCCAAGGCGTTGCCCGATCGCGAGCAACGCGTGGCGCGTCTGGCCGCGCTGCGGGCCGCCACCGACGCCGCCGCCATCGCTGCCGGTGCGGCCGGGCTCGGTATCGACTGCTTCCTGCTCCACCCCGGTGACGCCGTGTCGTGGCCGCGCGACTTCCTCGATCGGCCCGAGCATCGAGATGGCGGATATGCCGTGTATCGCATGCGATAGCCCCGCGGGCCCTTGCGCTGCGGCCGAGATGGCGTACTTGTCGAGCCACCGAATCACCTCAAGCTCGTCCGGGATGCCATGAAGATCGAGACCACCACCAAGGAGTCCTTCCCCACGTTGATCCTGCGCGGAGACTTCGAGACCGACTCAGTCGACAGTTTCCTCGCCGCCATCGACGAGCTGCGGGCGAGCGGCAACATCCGGATCCTGGTCTCGCTGCGCTACGTGAAGTACATCAACTCGACCGCGCTCGGCGCCGTGGTGCGGGCGCGATCGGGCTGCAAGGAGGCCGGCGGCGACCTGTTGATCCTGCAGCCTTCGCGGCTGAGCCGGGAGATCATCACCAAGATGGGACTCGAGACCGTGCTCCGCATCTTCGACAGCGACGCCGAGGCCGCGAGCTTCCTGGCCGGCGGCGGTGCGACGACGGACGCGCCCGCCGATCGGGCGCCCGACGAGGCCGACCGCGTCACGGTGATGTTCTCGTTCGACGACGAACGGGCCAAGCTGATCCCCGGCAAGAGCAAGCACGGTATCGGCGTGCTCGAGGCGGTCGACGACGCGACCCTGTCCTTCCTCTGGGATCCGGCCAGGCACGACGCCGGGCCGGAGACGGCGGCGGCGTTGTTCACGATCGGCTCGACGATGCGGAACAAGCTGCAGCTCAAGCTGATCCGCAAGGAGTTCTTCGACGCCGAGAGCACGATCGAGAGCATGACGCTGGTCGAATCGGGGGCGGTCGCGGTCAGGGCGCGCTGGTCGCGGATGTCGGATGTCGATCGCCAGGCCCTGGCGCGGCATCAGGAAGACATGACCTACCTGCGCGAGCAGCAGGGCTGACGTCGCGGCGCGGCAGTTCCGAGGGCTCCTTCGCCTCGGGCCGGCCGCGAGGTAGGATCCGGGTATGCCACGAATCCTCATCGTCGAGGACAGTGCGATCGACCAGACCCTGGTCCGGAGTCTGTTGGAGTCGCAGCAGGACATCGACGAGGTCGAGCTCGATGTCGTGGGGGATGGCAACGCCGCGCTGGCCCGCATCGCGTCGTTCGAGCCCGACATCGTCGTCACCGACCTGGTCATGCCGGGTATGGGCGGCCTCGAGTTGCTCGATGCGATCAAGGTCAGGAGCCCCTTGATCCCGGTGATCGTCGTCACCTCGCGCGGCTCCGAGGAGACCGCGGTCGAGGCGTTGCAGCGCGGCGCGGCCAGCTACGTGCCCAAGCACA
>JAGQRA010000901.1 GCA_020425885.1 Planctomycetota bacterium
GGTAGCGGCGGTGGCGGCGGTGGTGGCCGCGGCGGCTACGGTGGTGGTCGCGGCGGTAGCGGCGGCGGCAGTGGCGGTGGTCGCGGTGGCTACGGCGGCGGTCGTGGCGGCAGCGGCGGCGGCCGTGGTGGCTACGGTGGCGGCCGCGGTGGTCGCGACGACTTCGGTGGTGGTGGCGGCGACGACGAGTGGTAACTCCGTCCGTCTGCTGACCGCGATTCGACAGCAGCCTCCAGGCGGTTCCTTGGCTCAGCCAGCAGCGAACCGCGGAGCAGGCCACGGCCTGCTACTGGACCCTGGGTCCAGGCTCTCGAGCAGACCTCGGCACTTCCGGGTCCGGCACTTCGGGGTGCTGAGGTCCTTGCCCAGGGAGGGCTGAGCCATGCCAGTGCCGCAACGGCGTCAATGGCTCTGACTGCCCGCGGCCAGGAACGCCGCGTCACGGCCCGCAGCGGCGCCAAGTGGCGTGTTTGCCCGCGGCCAGGAACGCCGCGTTGCGGCCCGCAGCGCCGCAGCGGCGCCAAGTGGTGTGTTTGCCCGGAGCCAGGAACGCCGCGTTGCGGCGCTGCAATACTCTACTGCCCGGGGATGTTCCAGCGCTCGACGAACGTCGGCAGACCCATGGCCGTGGCGAGCAGGTAGAAACCGACGAGGATCAGGAGGCCGATGACGAAGCCGAAACCGGCGGGGGCTGCTTCCTTGGGGTCGATCGGGAACGGTTGCTTCGATTCGCTCATGAGTCGCGACGGAGAATAGGAATCGCGGGCCGAAACGCGAGTCAGGGATCGGGATTTCAGTCCTTGGCCTTGAAGCCGAGCATGGCGTCGAGCGTGCGCTGGGATACGGCGTGGTAGCGCGGCCGGGCCCGGCGGTAGATCGAATCGGCTCGGGCCTTGCCGTCCTCGGCCGCGAGCAGGGCCTCGTAGAGCGGCTTGAGGAACTTGCGCCGGCCGACCGTCATCAGGAACAGCTCGAGGCGGCGGTCGACGGCGCGGTAGTCAGCGCGCACCGCCAGGGCCAGCCAGGCCGCGAGGATCTCGCTGTTGCCGCTGCGGGTGAAGGCGAAGGCTTCGTCGAGTTCGGCCAACCGGGCCGGCGTGGGTTTGCCGAGACCGTCGAGGAAGCGCAGCCACTGCTGCGTGACCCAACCCTCGGTCTGCAGTTCGCTGGCCTTGGTCCCGTCGAGCCATCGCGCCTTCTCGGCGTCGGTCTGGGCGAACAACCGGCTCTCGGGCAACGGCGCATCGCCGGGAAGGCCCGTGCCACGGACCCAGGTCGCGACATCCACGGCCGCGGCGGCTGCCGGGTCCTGTTGCAGCAACTCGCGAGTGAGGAAGTCGAGGAACTCGTCGGTGGTCACGCTCTGGAACGCGTGGGAGTCGAACCAGCTGCGCAGGAAGGTGTCGAGGCGCGGCCGGCCGAAGGCGACCTCGAGCCGGCGCAGGAACGCCGCGCCCTTGTCGTAGGCGATGGCGGTCATGCCGTCATCGGGGTTGCGGCCGGCGAGGTCGATGTGGAGCACCTGATCGCGCGGCGCCAACGTCGCCAGTTCGGCGGTGAGACCCTGCATGCCGAGCGCGATCTCCATCTTGGCGCGATCGTCGCCGTAGACGTGCTCCATGATGCGTTGCTCGAGGTAGACCGTGAAACCCTCGTTGAGCCAGAAGTCGCGCCAGGTCGCATTGGTCACGGTGTTGCCCGACCAGCTGTGGGCCAGCTCGTGAGCGACGAGGGCGACCAGCGATTTGTCACCGGCGAGGATCGTCGGCGTCGCGAAGGTCAGGCAGGGGTTCTCCATGCCGCCGAACGGGAACGACGGCGGCAGCACGAGCAGGTCGTAGCGACCCCAGCGGTAGGGGCCGAACAGCTGCTCGCAGGCCTGCACCATGGTCTCCATGTCCGACAGCTCGGCGGCCGCCGAATCGAGCATCGACGGTTCGGCCCAGACGGCACAGCGCTCGCTGATCGCGGCGCTGGCGAGATCGCCGCAGGCCAGCGCGATCAGGTAGCTCGGCACCGGCTTGTCCATCGCGAAGCGCGTCGTGTCGCCGTCGACGCTACGTTCGACCGCGCTCATCACGGTCGTCAGGCCGGCGGGGGCGGTGATGCTGCCGGTCCAGGTGACGCGCACGGCCGGCGAGTCCTGCAGCGGAATCCAGGATCGGGTCAGGATCGCCTGTCCCTGCGTGAACAGGAACGGAGCCTTGCCGCCGCTGGTCTGTTCCGGGCCGAGCCACTGCATCGCCGCCGCGGCGGGCGCGGTCGAGTAGGTGATGCCGACCCGCTCGGTGTCGGGCTGCAGCGTGATCGACAGCTTGCGGCCGAGCACCGGGTCGGCAGCGGCCAGCTCGTACGACAACGGGCGGTCCTGGTCGTCGATGACGCGCTCGATCGTGAGGTCGATGGTGTCGAGCACCAACGGCGCCGCCTGGTCGCTGCGTTGCAAGGTGTGCCAGACCGTGCCGGAGGCCACGCTGCGGTCGAAGTCGAGTGCGAGCTCGAGGTCGAGGTGGTTGCTCCTGACCTGATCGGGGCGGGCGTAGCTGTGCAGATCCTGGTCGGCCATCACGGATTCCGGGTCGGGGACTGTGCTGCAGGCGGCGAGGACCGGCAGCAGGGTGGCGAGGCGCATGCGCGCGTTGTATTGGCAACCGAGGCCGGTTCAAACCACAACCGTGCCGCCGGGGGATGGGGTCACGCGTTGCACGCTTGCCCGCGGCTGTTCGCCTCGTCACAATCCTCGCCCCGCAACTGCGGCCCTTCCCTCAAGCAACGCCATGTCCTCGACCAGAAGCCTGATCCGACTCACCCTCCCCGATGGTTCCGTCCGCGAGTACCCGGCCGGCACGACGGGGATGGACGTCGCCGCCTCGATCGGCCGCGGTCTGGCCAAGGCGGCGGTCGGCATCGAGCTCGATGGCGAGGTGCAGAGTCTGCAGCTGCCGATCGAGCGCTCGGCCGACATCAAGATCCTGGTGCGCGACAGCAAGGAAGGTCTCGAGGTGCTGCGCCATTCGGCGGCGCACGTGCTCGCCGACGCCGTCAAGCGCATCCGCCCCGGGGCCAAGCTGTGGAAGGGTCCCCCGGTCGACGATCCGCGCTACGGCTTCTACTACGACATCGACTTCGGCGAGGAGCCGATCACGGCCGACGACCTGCCGAAGCTCGAGGAGCTGATGCACGAGATCATCAAGGCCGACGTGCCGTTCGTGCGCGAGGAGTTCGCGCGCGACGACGCCCGCAGGCTGATGGTCGAGTGCGGCGAGGACTACAAGGTCGCGACCATCGACAAGATCCCGAGCGACGACCCGATCTCGTTCTTCCGTTCGGGTGACTTCGTCGATCTCTGCCGCGGGCCGCACCTGCCGACTACCGGCCGGATCGGCGACGGCATCGCGGTGCTGGCGTTGGCCGGAGCCTATTTCGGCGACGACGCCGGCAACAAGATGCTGACCCGCATCTACGGCCACGCCTTCGCCGACAGGCAGGCGATGGAGGAGCACCGCCACAATCTCGACGAGGCCGCCAAACGCGATCACCGCCGGCTCGGTGTCGACCTCGATCTGTTCTCGACCATGGGTGATCTCGGCGCCGGCCTCGTGCTGTGGCACCCCAAGGGCGGCTTCGTGCGCCACAAGATGGAGGAGTACTGGCGCCAGGCGCACCTGCGCGGCGGCTACGACCTCGTCAACTCGCCGCACATCGCCAAGTCGGATCTGTGGCAGACCTCGGGCCACCTCGACTTCTACCGGGAGTCGATGTACTCGGGCATCGACATCGACGGCGCCGAGTACCGGCTCAAGCCGATGAACTGCCCGTTCCACGTCCAGATCTTCAAGCACAAGCGGCGCAGCTATCGCGAGCTGCCGTTCCGCTGGGCGGAGCTCGGCACCGTCTATCGCTACGAGAACCAGGGCTCGCTGCACGGCCTGTTGCGCGTGCGCGGTTTCACCCAGGACGACGCCCACCTGTTCCTGCGCGAGGATCAGGTCGAGAGCGAGATCGAGCGCTGCCTGCAGTTCGTGATCTCGATGCTGCGGGCCTTCGGCTTCGATCAGTACGAGATGATGCTGAGCACCAAGCCCGAGAAGTTCGTCGGCGACGACGCCGGCTGGGACAAGGCCACGGCCGCGCTCGAGGCGGCGCTGAAGTCGACCGGCCTGCCGTTCGGCGTCGACGAGGGCGGCGGCGCGTTCTACGGCCCGAAGATCGACGTCAAGATCAAGGACTCGCTCGGCCGCACCTGGCAGTGTTCGACGATCCAGTGCGACTTCAACCTGCCCGAGCGCTTCGACATGACCTACATCGACCAGGACGGCAACAAGACGCGGCCGGTGATGGTGCACCGGGCGCTGCTCGGCTCGCTCGAGCGCTTCTTCGGCATCTTCGTCGAGCACCACGGCGGTGCCTTCCCGGTCTGGATCGCGCCGGTACAGGCCGTGCTGCTCAGCGTCGGCGAGCGTCATGCCGAGGCGGTCGGCCGGATGTCGGCCGACCTGAAGGCGCGCGATCTGCGGGTCACGGCCGACGATTCGAGCGACAAGATCGGCCAGAAGATCCGCCACCACCTGTGGACCGAGAAGGTGCCGATGATCGGCGTCGTCGGCGACAAGGAGGTCGAGGCCGGGACGGTGCAGGTGCGGTCGCGCGCCGACGGTGACCTCGGCGCCATGGCGGTCGCCGAGTTCGGCGATCTGCTCGAGAAGATGGGCAACGAGCGCAGGTAGGCCTCCGGCGCGGCCGATAGCTCGGGGGATGACCGCCGGGCTCGACCGCGCCACCGCTATCGACACCTGCGCCGCGACCCTGCGGGCGGCGTTCCTCGGCTACAACGCCGCCTTCCGCGCCATCACCCGGCGCGCCGGCCGGCACTTCGAGAACCGCGATTGGCACGACGGCCAGCTCGACGCCGCCCGCCGTATCGATCTCTACGATCACCACGTCGACGAGACCGTCACCGCCGTCGCCCGGCTGCTGGCCGACGAGGTGCGTGACCGTGGGCTGTGGCGCGACATCAAGGCCCGCTTCGCCGCGCTGATCGCCGACCTGCCCGACGTCGAGTTCGCCAAGACCTACTTCAGCTCGGTGTCGCGGCGCACGTTCGGCACCGTCGGCATCGAGCCCGAGCTCGAGTTCCAGGGCGAGGAGACGATCCCGCTGCGCAACACCGACGGGCCGGTGGTCGGACGCAACTACACCAATCGCGGCGATCTGGCGGCGATGTTCGACGCGTTGCTCGCCGACTACGCCTGGAACGTGCCGTTCGCGCACCGGCGCGACTGCGCCGGCTACATCGCCGAACGGGTCACGGCCCACTACCGCGACCACGAGAAGGCGGACGCCGTGCTCTGCGTCGACATGATCGCGCCGGTGTTCTACCGCGACACGCGCGCCTACGTGATCGGCAAGGTGACCGGCTGGACCCGATCGACGCCGATCGCCATCGCGTTCGCCAACACCGAAGGCGGCATCGTCGTCGACGCGGTGATCCTGTCCGAACGCGGCGTCCGCGTCATGTTCGGCTTCGCGCGCGCCTACTTCCACGTCGACCTCGACCCGGTCGGTCCGGCCGTGGTGTTCCTGCGCAAGGTGATGCCACGCCACACCGTGCACGAGCTGTTCACGGTCCTCGGTCGGGCCAAGCAGGGCAAGACCGAGCGCTTCCGCGCGCTGGCCCGACACCTGTCGTTCTCGACCGATCGCTTCATGGTCGCGCCGGGCACCAAGGGCATGGTCATGGCGGTGTTCACGCTGCCGTCGTTCGACGTCGTGTTCAAGCTGATGCGCGACCGCTTCGCGCCGCCGAAGGACATCTCGCACCGCGAGGTCGAACGGCGCTATCAGCTGGTGCGCCGGAGCAACAAGTCGGGCCGGCTCGTCGATGCCCAGGAGTTCCGCATGCTGCGGCTGCCGCGCGAGCGGTTCGAGGACGCGCTGCTCGCCGAGCTGCTCACCGAGTGCGGCGACCGGGTCGCCGTCGACGGCGCCTCGGTGGTGCTGCGCCACGTCTGGATCGAGCGTCGGCTGCGGCCGTTGGACCTCTACCTGCAGGAGGTCGGCGAGCGCGACGCAGCCCGCGCCGTCGTCGACTACGGTCAGGCGCTGCGCGATCTGGCGGCGACCAACGTGTTCCCTGGCGATCTGCTGACCAAGAACTTCGGCGTCAGCACCATGGGCCACGTCATCTTCTACGACTACGACGAGGTGGTGCCGCTGATCGACTGCGTGTTCCGCGACCTGCCGGTGGCGGTGCATCCCGACGACGAGATCAGCGCCGAGCCATGGTTCTCGGTCGGACCGAACGATGTCTTCCCCGAGGAGTTCGCCCGCTTCCTCGGCTTCACGGCGGCGCAGCTGGCGGTCTTCAGAGAGGCCCACGGTGAGGTGCTGACGGCGGCGTTCTGGCGCGGCCTGCAACGCCGCCACCTGAACGGCGAGGTCGTCGAGGTGCTGCCCTACCTGCCGCGGCCGGCGCGGCCGTGAGCGCGGGGTGGGTGGCCGCCGGGGCGCCGCGCCGCCGGGGCCCGGGAACTCCAGGCGGCGGCCGCTTGCGACCGATACGCCGTTGCGGTGGGTGCCTGGGCGCCCTACCTTTCCGGGCCTCGCGCGAGTGCGTCGCGCCCGTTTGCTTTTCCGACAAAGGAGTCCGTAGCACGTGAAGATGAGTTTCCAGAGGATTCATGGCTGGTAGACCAGACCCGCGCCGTCGCCCACCCCCAGGGCCGCGCATCAACCACCAGATCCGCATCCGCCAGGTTCGCGTCATCGACGAAGAGAACATGCAGCTCGGCATCATGGAGACTGCCGACGCCCTGGCCCTCGCGGTACACAAGCAGCTCGATCTCGTCGAGATTGCGCCGAACCAGCGGCCGCCCGTGTGCCGCATCATGGACTTCGGCAAGTTCAAGTACGAGGAGAAGAAGAAGGAGCAGGCCTCGCGCAGGAAGCAGCACCAGGTCCAGGTCAAGGAGGTCCGGGTGCGGCCCGCGATCGGCGCCCACGACCTCGACGTCAAGCTCAAGCGCGCGCGCAAGTTTCTGGCCGAGGGTGACAAGGTGCTGATCTGCTGCCTGTTCCGCGGCCGCCAGATGGCGCACAAGGAGGTCGGTGAAGAGGTCGTGATGGGCGTCGTCAAGGAGCTCGCCGACGTCGCCAAGATCGAGACCGGCATCCGCATGGAAGGGCGTCGCATGGTGCTGATGCTGACCAAGAAGTAGCAGCCGATCGCAGCGCCGATCGAACCCCGCATGAGTGCCCCCGACTTCGAAGGAGTGTTCGGCCTCAACGCGGCCTACGCCGAGAAGGTCTACGGTCAATACCTCGCCGCGCCGGCTTCGGTGCCTGGCGAATGGCGGCACTGGTTCGAGACCGCGCTGCCCGAGGCGCAGCGGGCGCGACCCGAGCCACCCGGTCGCGAGCCTGCCACGGTGAACGCGACCCGGCCCGAGGTCGTGGCCGCGACCGGCGATGAACTGCAACCGCTGCGCGGCGTCGCCGCCAGGATCGTGCAGAACATGGCGGCGAGCCTCACGGTGCCGACGGCGACCTCGACCCGCGAGGTCCCGGTCAAGGTTCTCGAGGAGAACCGACACGTGATCAATCGCCACCAGAACGGCCTCTACCTGCCGAAGGTGAGCTTCACCCACCTGATCGGCTGGGCGATGGCGCGGGCGATGCAGCGCGTGCCGGCGATGGGGGCGGTGTTCGTCGAGCAGGACGGCAAGCCGTTCCGACAGCTCGGCGCTTCGGTGCAGATCGGCATCGCCGTCGACCTGCCGGGCAAGGACGGCCGCCGCAGCCTCGTCGTGCCGAACGTGCGCGATGCGCTCGGGCTCGACTTCTCCGGCTTCTTCGCCGCGTTCAACGCCCAAATCGACAAGGCCCGCCGAGGCACGCTCACGCCGGCCGACTTCGCCGA
>JAGQRA010000902.1 GCA_020425885.1 Planctomycetota bacterium
CAATCCGGAGTGGGCTCTCGTCAGCACGCGGCAGCTTGGCCAGCAACTCCTGCGTTCGATCGTGTACAGATAGGGCGCTCTCCACACGCGAGCTCAGAGACAGGACGCGTCCGCTGAGGTCGCCTTCGACCTGGGGCTCCTTCTTCGGCTCGTCGTCAGTCATCTTCCTTCCCCTTCCCTGGCGCATACGCGCCGGTCGCAGCGACGCGGCTGCTGATTTCCGGGCGGATCACGATCCGTTCGGTGAGGACACGTACCGACGGTCCGCTGAGCGCAGCTTGCACCTCGTCGGCACTCGCAGAGTCTGTCCACACACAAAGCTCGACACCGGGCGTTCGGTTCGATTGATGGATCAGCGTAGGGTCGCCGCCGGCGAGCGCAAGCAGCCGCCGCGCCAGGATGAGGTCAATCTGGTCAAGGGAAGTTCGCACGCGTTCATGCAGCCGGCGGAGCCGCTCGAGGTGCTCCCGAGCGCGCGCTACGTCGTGGGTCTCCATGTCGAACTGGGCGTGAACTCGCATCGTCATGTCCTCGATGAGTCCGTCCAATCGCGAATCGACGCTGCCGAAGAGAGCATCCAGTTCAGCTTCCGCCGCGTCGACTGTGTCGCCCTTCCACACCTGCAAAGCCTCGCGCGCGCGGTCCACATCGCGGCTTACTGCCTTCGCCGCAGCCGCGGCCACCTCCAACACCTGGCCAACGATCACAACGGTCGAGCCACCCGGGCCACCAGCCGAGGCAGCCCCGAACTTCTTGAGCAACCCGCGTAGGGCCACGGAGCCCAAGAGTGTCGAACCTGCCTCTTCGAGAGCCACCACGACCCGGTCCCAAACACTCGCGTCCGGCCTCTGCTTCACCTGCAGGACTTCGGCCACCCCTCCGTTAGCGAAACCGCCGCGCCCACGGAGTACCCGTCCTCGCCTCGCCATCTCACGCACGAAGTCGGCCTCAAGACCCGATACCACCTCCTCCAATCCCAAGCCCGTGAGGAACTCGCTCCAACGCCTTGCATGATCCCGGCCGCCGAGACTCTGGATGACGTCCGACAATCGGTCCTTCGCGAGCTGGCGTTGCGCGCTGAGTCGATCTCGGGCGCCCTGCCCTGCGACCTGAATCGCACCGAGCAGGTCGTCTCGCTGATCGGGTGCGGAACGCTCGATGTCGGCAAGCGCGAGGTCAATCCCAGGCAGCTCGGCGGCAGCTCGATCGTGAAACGTTGCCAGCGGCGATCGCACGCGGTCGGCCAACCGCACCGCACGAAGAGGAACCGCACGCTTGGCGAGTAGTTGCTGCAGCGCCTGTTCGAGGTCCGGCAGCCGGCTCGCCTGAAAGGCCCTGTCTGCAAGGCCTCGATCGCTAGCCGACAGCGCCTCGTGTGCGGCACCGGAGTGGACCAAAAGAACTGCTGGCGGCTCGACACCCACTTCCTCTGCGACCTGCTCGATCCGGGCCGTGTGACCAGAGGCGGAGGCAAACGCTCGACCCGGTTGCGAAACGAAGAGCCGTAGGCGGTCTGGCTTGTCAACCCGATCCTTCACGTTGACGACGACAAGCAGAGGCTTGCCCGAGAGGAGGAGTCGTTGCAGTTCCTCGGCTTCTTCAGTGCGCAAGGTGTCGGCGTAGTTCCAGATGACCGCATCGGCCACCTCGCACGCAGCCCGTGCGCGCTGCGTGTCGAAGTCCTCGTCCTTCGCGGCGACTCCGGGTGTGTCGAGGTAGGTGACGGACCCAAGCTCGAACGCCGTTGTCTGTCGCGTTGTTCTGTGCGCGCCGCGGCCGATCCCGCTGCGATCGGCGTCCCGGGTCAGCGCCTTGCGAAGCGTGGTCTTCCCCGACTTGGTTCTGCCGACAATGGCGACAGTCAAGTTGCCCCGAACGGCCGGCATCACCCGGACCGAGTCGCGTAGTTCTCGCTCGAGCGCTCCAACGCCACTGATGACCCCAACGAGATACTCATTCTCGACGGCGTGCGCGGAGTACGTCCTGCGCACGACAGTTGCATCGACCTCGGCGCGCAGTGCCATCAGGACAGCGCGATACTCAGCTCGACTGGTGTCGGTTGGTCCAAAGGGGTGGGGGATGTCCGCCGCCAGTGCGGTCAGCTCACGAGCGAGGTCCGGGCGGGTTGGCAGCGCGTCCATTGCCATCGCAACGCGATCGAAGAGCTCCGCGTCGTTCGCGTACCAGGTCTCGAAGGCTCGAAGCTCGTCGACACCACACCGAGCAGCCACCGGGTGAAGCCCCTCCAGTAGTCGTCCGGCCGAAGCCGTCGAAGGGGTAGCGATTGGGCTCGA
>JAGQRA010000903.1 GCA_020425885.1 Planctomycetota bacterium
AGTTCGCAGCGCGGGTCGCCCGTCGGTGCCGATCGTGAAGTGAGAGCGCTCGGGTGGCGCACGCCCCCGGGACGGCTCTGCGCGGCCACGCCACATCGCAGGGCGACCACGCCCAGGGGCCGACTCGGTCACGCACTCGCCCCCGATTCCACTACGCCCATCGTCGATTCCCGGCGCACGACCGCGCCTCCTAGAATTCACGGATCGAGATCGCGGAGACACCTCCGTCGTCCGGCCTTCTGCCTCTCGCCGCGTGCGCTCCGCGTACCTCCCAGACACAGGAGTCCACCGCATGTCCCAAGTCATCCAGCGCGGCCCACCCATGGCGTCCTCCCATCGGCGCGGCCTTCGGACGACCGCTTTGCTCCTCGCCGTCGCCGGCTTCGCGTCCGGCGCCGCGTCGCAGCGGCTCGACCCCTTCACCCGCTTCTCCGGCAAGGTCGACATCGCCACCGCCGCGGTGAGCAGCGCCGACTCGGGGACGCTCGACCTCGCCAGCGTGCCCGCCGGCGTGACCATCCTCAAGGTCTACTACTACTTCGCGACGATCGACAACCACACCGTGAGTTCGCACACGTTCGCGGGCGTGAGCCTGCCGGTCGTCCAGATCGGCCTCCAACCCGGAACCAGCAGCGCGAAGAACGCCCGCGGCTACCGCAACGACGTGACGGACATCGTCACCGGCAACGGCAGCTACGCCTTCGCGCGTCAGGCCAGCGGCTGGTCGCGCGGCGCGGCGCTGCTCGTCGTCTATCAGGACACCGCGCTCGCCGACCATTTCGACCTCTGGGTGCATGACGGCATCGACGGCGGCAGCACCGCCGATGGTGGCAACTGCCCGTGGGCCACGCCACCGATGTTCGTGTTCAACGGCGCGTCCACGCCATGCGCGGTCGACGTCACGTATCTGATCCAGGGCGGCCAGCCCGGCTACGGCGAACGCTACCTGTTCGGGGCCGGTGGAGGTGCCCTGGTGGCGATCACCGACAACGATCCCGCCACTCTGGGCATGGAGTTCGATCGCTACGACGTGTCGCCGTTCTTCGCCGGCGGCGAGACCACCGCCTCGGCGAACTGCTGCGAACTCACCGACGCGATTCTGTGGCTGGCGGCCGTGATGCGGGTCAGGGTCGGCTACGCGCCGGCGACGGTGGTCCCGCTCGGTACCGGCTGTGGCGCGCAGCCGCCGTTGCTCGCGGCGCCTGGCGGCAACCTGCCGGTTCTCGGCACCACGTTCACCTTCGACCTGTTGAGCCCCGCGAGCCCCGGCCTGTTCGCGATGATCGCCGCCGGCACGTCGACGAGCTACCATTCGTCGCTCGGCGTCGCGCTGCCCTACGATCTCGGCCCGTACGGGTTGACGGGTTGCATCCTGCGCTGCAGCGACGACCTCGGCGTCATCACCGGCGTGCTCGACGGGAGCGGCCTCTGGTCCAACAACCTGACCGTGCCCAATGACCCGACCTTCTGCGGCTTGCCGATCTGCCTGCAGGGTTTCGCGGCTGGCCCCAACAACACCCCTACCGCGCCGGAGATCTTCGTCAGCAACGGGCTGCGTTGCATCGTGGGCACCTGAGTCCTCGGGCTCGGGTGGGGCGGCAGGCCTGTCGTTCGGCCCGTGGCACTACGGATCGCCGCGGCGTCGCGGTCGAATCCGGCCGGGTGCTCGGCTTCACGCCGAGTCCCTTCGGCAGCAGGGGAAGAGCCGGCAGCGAGAACCGGATCGACTCGGCGAAGCCGGCGCCATCGGTCACCGCCAGCATCGAGGTGATCGCGCCACCGAGGTAGAGCGTGCAGGGCGGAAACGGTGCGCGACGACGGGCAGCGTCATCCCGCCGTTCTGCGGACCGGTGCTGACGCCGAACAGGTTCGGCGTGCTCGGCCCGGCGCCGACCGGAGGAACCGCCTCGTGCTCGGGAGCCGCGAGCCTGCCGCTGCCATTGCCGCCGGTGTCCGCGCTCGCGGGACTGACGCTCGCCGGCCAGGCCATCCTGCTGCGCGCCTCGCCGCTCGGCTACGGAACGGATCTGAGCGAGTGCGCCGCGTTCACGCTGCAGGGCAACTAGCTGGCCGCGGACCGTGGGGGCGTGGGTTCCGGATGGTCCGGAGCACCCTTTCTGTTTCCCACGCGCGCCGCTGCGCCTGGCACGGCTCCCGTACTTCCACCGTCCGATTCTTCGCATCCGCCGACGACTCCAGGGATGACTCGCCACGCGCCATCGCGGAGGCTCTCGCGATGCTTCGACGACTCGACGCAGGATGCGACGCGCTGCGGACCAGCCATCGGCCGCGAAGCGCTGACGGACACGGTCGTCGGTGACCAGCGGCTCGGACGGTTCGACGCTCACGGTCGCATGCTGGTCCACCTCGGGAACAGGACCCGAGCCGCAATTCGCAGCAACGACCTCTGGTTCGCGGTCGTCGTGTTCGCCCCGGAAACGACCTGCGGCATTGCCGACGTGTTCGTAGCAGCCAGGTCTCAGATCGTTCGATAGCAGGCTGCCGAACGCGTCGCCGTCAGCAGTCCGACGGATCGGGTTCGGCCCACTGCGGCGAGCGCGCGCGGGCCTCTGCCTCAGCCCCGCTGCCAGACGATCGGGAAGTCAGGGCCCTCGACCACCGCCCCGGTCGGCAGGTGCGGCACGCCGCGCAGCAGTGGCGCGCGGCCGTCGGCGACGCGCACGTCGGCGGCCATGTAGTTCAGCACGACGGCGCGCCGCCAGCGCCCGCTGCGATTGCTGCCGCTGCCGTGCAACAGGTGGCTGTGGTGGATCGTGGCCTGCCCGGCGCGGCATGGCACCGCCACCGGATCCCAGCCGATCTCCGGGGCGACGTGTTCGCGGATCGCCTCGAGGTCAGCGTCGAACGGGATCGGCGGCAACAGCGGCAGTCGATGGCTGCCGGGCAGGAACGAGAGGCAGCCGCTCTCCGCGTCGCTGTCGTCGAGCAGCAGGTTCAGCGTGATGTGCCGTGCGGGGGCGGTGCGTTGCCAGTAGGAGAAGTCCTGATGCCACGGCACGACGCCGGGATGGTGCGGTGGCTTGGCGAACACCTGGTCGTGGAAGAACCTCAGGCGTTCGACCCCGAGCAACGTGGCACAGGGTCGTGTGATCCGCGGATCGAACACCAGCGCGCGCAGCACCGGGTGCACGCGCCAGCCGCCGAGGAAGTGGCAGACCACTTCATCCGGGCGCTCGACGTGGGCCAGCTCCACCTCGTAGAGCCGGTCCTCGAGTCGCGGCAGCTCGGCGATCACTTCGGCGACCGCGTTGCGCACGCGCGCGACCTCGTCAGGCGTGAGCACGTCGAGCGGGCCGACGAAGCCGTCGCGCTCGAAGCGCTCGCGTTCCGTGTCCGGGAGGTTCATCGCTGGGGCCCTGATGCCATGAGTAGGAAGTGGCCGCTGTCCGAGGTTGACGCTGTCCGAGGTTGACGCCGGGTGCGGTGTCACCCCAGGTCCGCTACATCTGCAGCACGGCCTTGACCAGGATCTCGGTCGATGCGTCCGGCACGGTCGATCGCCTCGCCCTGTCGACCTTGGCGCGCGCGTCCTTCTCGCTGTAGCCGAGCGTGACCAGCGCCGCCACCGCGTCGTCGGCGCTCTGGCTCGGCAGCGCGGTCGGCGGTTCGCCTGGCGTGACGCCGAGGTCGAGCTTGTGCATCGCATCGCGCAGTTCGAGGCAGATGCGTTCGGCGGTCTTGGTGCCGACGCCCTTGACCCGTTTCAACGCCGCGGCATCGCCGGCCGCGATCGTCGCCGCCAGCTCGCCCGGCGCGTAGACGCTGAGCAGCGCCAACGCGATCGCGGGCCCGACGCCGCTGACCGACAGCACGCGGCGCGCCAACTCGCGTTCGGTTGGCGTGGCGAACGCCAGCAGCGAGGGGTTGCCATCGACGACGTGCAGGATCGTGAACAGCTGATGGGTCTGGCCCTGCGCCAGCTGCGCCGAGGTGCTCAGCGAGACGCGGCAGTCGTAGCCGACGCCGCCGCAACGGATGACGACGCGCGAGGCGTGCTTGTCGATGATCTCACCGAGCAGGTGGTCGTACATCGGCCTCGTTCTCCGGCGCTACGGCAAAAGCGCGCGTCCTCTCTCGCCTCAGCCGCGCAGCGCCAGGCCGAACTCGTCGAGCTTGGTCTTGATCTCGTTGAGCGAGGTCTGGCCGAAGTTCGGGCAGGCCAGCAGCTCGGCCTCGGTCTTGTTGGCGAGATCGCCGATGGTGCGGATCTTGAGCAGGTCGACGATGCGGCGGCTGCGTACCGACAGGTCGAGCTCGGTGATCGGCCGGCGCGACGGGTCGGGGCTGTTGGGATCCGGTGCCTCCTCGGGCTTGACGACCGGTTCGGAGGCCTCGCCGAGGTCGCGGTTCATCAGCTCGTCGGCCGTCATGCCGAGGCGGAGTCCCTTGTTCTTGAGGATCTCCTTGATCTCGTTGAGCGACGTCTCGCCGAAGTTCTTGTAGCTGAGCAGCTCGGCCTCGGTCTTCTTGACCAGGTCGCCGAGCGTGCGGATGTTCATCTTCGCGAGGCAGTTGCGCGACCGCACCGAGAGCTCGAAGTCGTTGATCGGGGTGCGCAGCAGCTTGTTGCGCTTGTCGTCGCGGCGCTCCTGGTCCTCGTCGTAGTACATGTTGAGCGCGGCCGCGGCGTCGCGCCGATAGAGGCGGGCGCGGGCGTTCTCGGGGTCGGCCTGCAGCGCCAGGTCGAAGCACTGCATGGCGCGGCGGTAGTTGCCGATGTCCTCGTAGAGGATGCCGAGATTGACGACGCAGGCGGCGTTTACCGGCGGCGCCATCAGCGCGCGCTCGTAGAGCTCGCGCGCCTCCTCGTCCTCGCCGCGCAGGTCGACGTTGACCGCGAGGCGGAACAGCGCGTGCTTGTGGTTCTCGTCTTTGCCGAGCACCTCGTCGTAGCACGCGATCGCGGCTTCGGTCTCGCGGTTGATCTCGTGCACTCGGCCCTGGAAGTAGCGGCGGTCGTTGTCGTCGAGCAACGCGCCGGTCTTCGCCAGCTCGGCGGCGAGTCGCTCGCCATCGCCCATCGCGTCGAGCGTGCGCAGGAAGGCCAGCGCCTGGCTGGCA
>JAGQRA010000904.1 GCA_020425885.1 Planctomycetota bacterium
ACGGCGACCGCGGCGGCGATGCTCGCGCCGACATGCCGCCGCACCCAGCTGCGCGCGCATCGCAACCACGTCGGCGGCGTGGCGCGGACCGGCTGCCGGCTTCGCCAACGCGCGAGGTCGTCGGCGAGCTCGGCGGCGGTCTGATAGCGGTGTTCGGGATCCTTCTCCAGACCGTGACCGAGCACCGCGGCCAGCTGCGCCTCGATGCCGCGATGGTGACGCTGGGCCGGCGCCGGACTGGCGTGGCGGATCGACTCGAACAACGCCGCGTGGGTCCTGCCCGCGAACGGCTGCCGCAGCGTCAGGCACTCGAAGGCGACGACGCACAGCGCCCAGATGTCGGTGCGGTGATCGAGCTGGCGGGGCTTGACGTCGACCTGCTCGGGAGCGAGGTACGGCGGCGTGCCGAGCAACTCGCCGACCATCGTGAGCGGATCCGCGGCGAAACCCTCGCCTCGGGCGAGCCCGAAGTCGACGACCACCGGTCTGCCTGCGGCGGTGATGAGGATGTTGCCCGGCTTGAGATCGCGGTGGACGACGCCGGCCTCGTGAGCCGCATGCAGCGAGCGGGCCACGCGTTCGATCATCAGCACCACGCGCTCGGTCCGTTCCCGCAGCGTCAGCCCCGGGGGCTGATCGGGAAGCTCCACTGGCGCGGTCGCGCGCCCGGGTCGCGCGCGGGCGGAATTGATGCACCGGGCCAAGGACTGCCCTTCCACGTAATGCATCGCCAGGTAGGCACCGCGGTCCGGATCGAGACCGACGTCGTAGACCGTGCAGATTCCCGGGTGGTGGATCCGTGACAGCAGCGCGGCCTCGCGCAGCTGCCGTTGTCGCGCCCGATCGTCGACCAGATGCGGCGGCAGCAGCTTCAACGCCACCCGCCGCGACAGCCGCGTGTCCTCGGCGAGGTAGACGACGCCCTGGCCGCCGCGGCCGAGTTCGCAGACCAGGTTGTAGGGGCCGACGGTCGCTCCGGCGATCTCCGGCTCGTCGGGCCGCTCGTCGTGGAGTCGGGCATACTCGCGCGCCACCGATTCCTCGTGGCCCGGATAGCTGCGCACGTACTCGGCAAGCGGCAGCACGGACCCGGCGGCGCGGTCCTCCAGCAACCGCGCGACGAAATCCATGAGAACGGTCGGCTCGTCCGAGAACGTGGTCATCACTCCGCCGTCCCCGGCTCGGCCGTACGAGCCGAGACCGCAGGTTCGTCAAGGTGGATGCGCAGAGCCGTCCGCAGCCGCCGCCAACGGACCTCGACGGCGTTGCTCGAGATGCCCAGCTCCTTCGCCACCGCCTCGTGCGGGTAGCCTTCGAGGCCACGGCGCAGCACGATCGCGCGACTGACATCGTCGAGTCGGCTGACGATCCGCAGCATGCGCGCGACCTCCTCGCGGCGGGATGCAGCGCTCACGAGCGTCGTCGCCGGGTCACGCAACAAGGTGACCGTCACCCCCGATGCCCTGGCGAGGTCGCGGCGGTACAGCCGGCGCAGTGTGTCCAACATGACGTGCCTGGCGATGCCGAACAGCCACGGCCTCATCCGGCCGCGCGCCCCGTCGAAGGTCGGCAGGCTGGCGATGACCCGACACCAGATCTCCTGGGCGATGTCGGCCGGATCGACGAGGGCGCGCAGGCGCGGACGCATGTTCAGTTCGCACCACAGCAGCACGGCGGCGCCGAAGCGCTCGTGCAGATGGGCAAACGCCCGTTCGTCTCCCGCGCGGTGTCGCGCGAGCAGGAGGCGCGTCGTGTCGGACATGGCGATAGGCGAGGTGGTCCGCAGCGGCGGCCTCGAGGCCCTCGCCGCCGCGGGCGGACACATGGTCGCCACGAGGTCCGATCTTGCAACCCCCGGGGTCCGGGCGGCCCGGGAGGCAGACGTGACCGGCGCGACGTCCGCACCCGAGGGGCGGTGTCGCAGCACCGGGAGCTCCCTGTCATCGAGCCGAACCGCGCTCACGCCGGGGCCCTGCCTAGTGCGGCGCGTTGCGCGGCGGCGGCAACCGGCGGATCGTGGTGATCGACGTGCCGGGCTGGGCCAGGCTGGCCAGCGGCGGCGGCGCCGTGAACAGCTCGTTCAGGTCGAGCCACCGGACCTGGTTGTCCGTGACGCTGTTGGTGTTGCCGAGGTTGCCGCCGACGGCGCCATTGTCCCACGAGTTCGTCAGGCCGAAGCGATCGGGGCCGGGACCGTCGTCGCGGTAACCCACCAGCGTCTCGTTGTGGAAGCCGCCGGCGTTGGCGTCCCAGAAGGTGACGATCGTGACCGCGTCCGGCGTGCGCAGCGCGTTCCTCAGATCATCAGGTGTCGCGTTGTTGGTGATGCTCACGGCGTAGTCCTGTCGACCGTTCTGCTGGTCCCACAGCTCGATCGTCTTCTTGTGGTTCGCGGGGAACATCGCGCCGCCGACCCACAGCCGGGTGCCGTTGGCCTGCTCGGCATCGGCGAAGCGCACCATCTCGTTGTAGCGCGCCACCGGCCCGCCCATGGCGGTCAGCTGGGCGTCGCCGAGCATCGTCAAAGCCGGCGCCAGCGAGGCCGGCCCGCAGTTGTTGGTCGCGCCCTGGTCGACCTCGAGCGCCGCCCAGCGGGCCTCCTCGCCGGCCATGTTCGGCGGGTTGACGAGGCCACCCGAGAAGATCGGGTCGTGACCGGTCGGGTCGACGTTGCTCACCGGGTTGTTGCGCGCGTAGGCGTAGCGATTCAGATCCTGCGGATTGCCGGGATCGGTGACCCTCGAGTCGGGCGACAGGAAGCGCCGCGCGCGGGTGTCGTAGTAGCGCGCGCCCATGTAGACCAGCTCCTGGTCCTTGTTGTCGCGATGGCCGGCGAAGCCGCGATCGAGCTGTGGCTGACCGATGAGGTTGCTGTTCTTGGCATTGCCCCAGGCGCCGTAGGTCTGCAAGCCGAGACTGGTGCCGGCAGCATTGGTCATGGCGCGCACGCTGCCGAGGCGATCGCTGTGGAACCAGCTGTATGCCCGCGCGCCGTTGGCTCCGCGGCTGGTCGCCAGCAGGATCGGGCCGGCGTAGTAGAACTTGGTCCAGACGCCGTCCCGACGCTCGAGTTCGGGGAAGTAGTAGTCGACGGTCGTGACCGTATTGCCGTCGCGTTCCTCGGCCCGGGTTCGAGTTCCGTCGGCGGCGTATTGGTAGTTGCCGTACTCGACCCCCTTGGTCCAGCGCGTGAGGCGATCGTCGTAGTCCCAGGTGAAGGTCCTGGTCGACCCCAGCCAGTTGTCCGACAGGGTGTTGCCGTTGGCGTCGTAGGTGTAGGCGTAGTTCGTCGAGCTACCGCTGACGGTATCCGTGATCCTCGTCACGCCGTGGAGGTGAGCCGTGCCGTAGGTGTACGACCGGCTGCGCAGCGAATCCGACCAGCTGACGATGTTGCCGTTCTTGTTGTAGCTGATCGACTGCGCATCGTGGCCGGCGACCGAGGTCAGCCGGTTCAGTCGGTCGTAGTTGTGGCTCCGCTGCTGCGAGCCGAGATACGGGTCGTTGAAGCTCTCGATCGACAGCAGGCCGCTCGAGTTGTAGCTGTAGCTCGAGCTGAACACATTCGTCGCGCCACGCACCACACTCATGTTGTCGAGCCACAGGCGGCGTGGGTCGTAGTTCCAGGAGACGGTGACGTTGCCAGCGACCGACAGCTGCGTCATCTGGCCCTCGGCGTTCCAACGGATCCCGCCGGCGATCGTGCCGTAGGTGGTGTAGACGGAGGTCAATCCACCGGCGCCGTCGTAGGTGTAGTACACCCGTTCGCCGTCGACCAACACCGAGCTCTGACGGCCGTAGCCGTCGAAGTCCCGACTCACGCTGCCCCAGGTGCCGTTGACCTTCCGTTGCGACAGCGTCTCGTTGCCGGCCCAATCCCACGAGTGGCGCGACTCGCCACCCGGATAGACGACGCGGGTCGGATGGCCCAGCGAGGCTCCGTAGCCTGACTGATCGTAGTACCAGTTGACGGCGCTGCCGTTCGGATAGCTGCGGCGCGTGATCCGGCCGGCCGCGTCGTAGGCCATCGTCCGCGTCTCGCCGCGGGCGTTGCGCTGACTCGTCATCCGGCCGGCCAGATCGAACGCGTAGGTCCACGCGCCGAGGTCCGAGTCGGTCATGGCCACCCGGTTGCTCATCGAGTCGTAGGTCATCGTGCTCACGCGCTTGCTGTTGGCGTCATCGATCGTGGTCAGGTTGCCCAGCAGGTCGTAGCCGTACTGCGTCGTCTGATACAGCGGGCTCGACGTCGTGCCCGCGGCCTCGCGCACCTTGGCCTCGCGACCCTTGGCGTCGAGATAGGCCCGGCGCTGCTGCTGCAGCTCGAACGTCTCGGTCACGATCGGCCAGCGTTGGCTGGCGCTGTCGATCGAGTAGGCGGTGTTCTTCGTCGTGCCGTCCGGCGCCTTGACCTGGGTGACGCGACCGAGCCCGTCGTAGGCGAACTCCGTCCATTGGCTGCCGGAACTCGACGTGGTCCACAGCGAACGCTTCCACACCCGATCGGTAGCGTCCTGGTAGCGTTGCTCCTGCAGGCACCAGGTCGACGACCCGTTGACGGTCGCCTCGCGGAACGTCTTGTAGATGCGCCCGAGCCCGTCGACGTACTCCTTGGTGTCGGCATCGCTGCCGCGGCGCGTCCAGACGTACTGCGACCCGGCATTGCCGGCGTTGTAGTAGTCGAAGGTGATGGTCTTGCCGGGATCGCGCGCCGACGTCAACCGGCCGAGCACGTCATAGCCCCACGCATAGGCGTAGCCATTCGGATCGGTGCGCGTGAGCAGGCTGCCGTAGCGCAGGTCCCAGGTCTGCTGCGTCACATGACCGACGGCGTTGACAACGCGCGTCGGAAAGACGTGGGACGAGTCGTAGCTCGTGGTCTGCACGACATTGCCCACCGGGTCGACCTGCCGCGTAACGTTGCCGTAGGCGTCGTAGCCGTAGACCGTCGTCGCGTATTGGCCCAGCCGGTCATTCCAGCTCTCGACGTGGGTCCGGTTGCCGCGCGTCGGTGCGTTGGTGTAGCTCGACTGGTTGTCGTAACGGAATCGGGTGAACGCGACCGACGTCCCCGAGCTCGCCAGCCCCGACCGCAGCCGCGTCGTCGACAGCTTGCCGACGATGTAGGCCGTGGTGTTGTAGCGGTAGGTGTTCTCGGTGCGGCTCTCGTCGCCGGAGATGGTGGTGGCGCCCTGATCCTGCACCACCGTGACGTTGCCGTAGGTGTCGTAGGTCATGTCACGCCTGGTGACGAAGGCCAGCGACGAGCGATTGCGCTGCGATTGCTGTTCGGTCGCCAGCAACGATTCGTAGGCGTTGCCGCGCAAGGCCTCGGCGTAGGTCCACGAGTCGTCGCGGTAGACGCTCGAGCCGCTCTTGACGATGCGCCGCGTCGGCTTGCCGGCGCTGGCGAAGGAGGTGTGGAACGTGGTCTCGGTTCGCGTCGTCGAGCCGTAGGCGTCGCTCGATTTCCACGCCGAGGCGAAGCCGAGGAAACGATGTTCCCAGGCGTGATAGACGGGCCGGTCGTAGCCGTATTCGACGTTGCCGCTCGCCGACCTGCCGTCGTAGGTCTCGACCGCCGCGACGACCGGGAACGCGCTGCCGCCGTGACGATAGGTCGTCTCCGCCACGCCGCCCTCGGTGTGGGTCACCGACGGCACGACCGCACCCGCGTACTCGTTGTTGTCGTCGGTCGTAGCGATCGACGAGTAGCCCCAGTCGATCGTCGTGCGGCCGCCGAGCTCGTCGTAGACCCGGTAGAGCAGGTCGCCCTGACTCGGCGCCGAGTGCACGACGGTCTGCCGCTGCCCGGAGCCGTTGCGCCAGTGCTGCAGCAGGTCGTCCTGACCGTCGCCGCTGAAGTCGGCGAGCACGAACGCCGGCGACACCCACGGGTACCGGGTCTGCATCCACTGCTGCACCGTGAAGGTGCGATCGTGTCGTGCCAGGAAGACCTCGCCGTAGGTCGTGCCGCCGCTGTCCCAGGTCCGCACCAGATCGGTCAGCCCGTCGCCGTTGACGTCGCCGGGCATCACTCGCTGATTGCCGAGCCAGGTCGAGGCCTGCGAGATCCAACGGCCGAGTTTGAAGCCGCGGCCACTCGACAGATGGACGTCGACCGAGATCCGGCCGCCGTCCTGCCAGTGGAACGAGAGATCGGTACAGCCATCGCCGTTGAAGTCGCCGGTCAGCAGCTTCATCTCCCAGTAGTGGTAGTTGCTGCGATCGATCCACTTCTCCGTCGAGCGGAAGTCACCGCCCGTGCTCAGGTGGACGTAGAACAAGAGCCGCTTCAGCGTGCCCGACCCGCTGACCCGCCAGTTGGCCAGGTCGGTGCGCCCGTCGCCGTTGAAGTCAGCGGCCATCCAGTTGTAGCCGGAGGTCGTCGCCCCGAGGTCGGCGCCCCATGTCTGCTCTGAGAAGGTGGTGCCGGTCGACAGCCGCATGCGGGCGCGGTAGCGACCGCTGACCTGGATGATGCTGACGACGTCGGTCTTGCCGTCACCGTCGAAGTCGCCGAGCTGATGATCGGCGCCGCCGGACTGGCTGACGTTCCACGACAACGCGAAGTCCCGCGCCGCGAGATAGACCGACGCGCGCCAGTCGTAGCTGGTCTTGATGAGATCGGTGCGGCCGTCGCCGTCGAAGTCACCCGTGAACCAGCGCTCGTTGTTGGTGACCGGATCCCGGACCGTGGAATCGTGGCTGACGGTGAAACCGCCGCCGGTCGACTTGTAGACCAGCAACCTTCGATCCTGGTACTGGTTGCTCCAGTCGATCTTGATGAGATCGGTGCGCGTGTCGCCGTTGACGTCGCCGGTCAACGTCATCTCGGGGTGGACGCCATCCTGATGCCAGGTCAACGCGTTGAACCGCGACGCCCGGGTGCGCCAGTCGAACCGGACGGCGGGCGCCCCGGTGCCGGCGGTGAACGTCCCCGACGAGTTGATGGTCGCGTTGGATCCGTAGCGCTGGACGTTGGTCAGCAGCGATGCGCCGGCATTGCCGCTGGTCGAGTAGGTCAGCTTGTAGGCGCGCGCCATCGCGCCGTTGGCGCGGACCTCGACCGTCTTCAGCCGGCTGGCGACGCGGCGGAAGCCGACCTCCGAGGTGTCGACCGGCGCCACCCCCATCGGCTGGCTCCGGACATCGGAGCGTCCCTCCCAGTAGAGGCGGACCAGGTTGCCGTTGTAGGTGACGCGATCGAGGTAGTCGGCGTAGCCGCCGTCCGACCTGACCACCCAGGTGTAGGTGACGGCGTTGCCGTTGGTGTCCTCGACCCGCGATAGCCGCCAGCGGAACGTGCCGCCCGGAGCCGTCAGCACCGAGGTGTAGACCCGTGCGGTGCCGTCCTTCTCGGTGACGCGCCATTCGTTGGCGCTGCTGTTGAAGGCGATGCGCCGGAAGCTCTGCACCTTGGTGCAGTGGGTCCCGCCGAGCCGCGTGCTCGAGACCAGCTCCTCGCCGTCGAGGCGGTAGATGTCCGAGCCGTCCCAACGCGGCGCACCGTTGCGCCAGCTGCAGCGTTCGACCATCGACAAGCCGCCGACGTCGAAGCCGACACCGGCGTAGCCGAGGCGCTGCGTCGAGTTGTAGCTGATCGACAGGCGCGGCTCGATGCCGTGGTACTGCGGCGCCTCGATCGACACCGCGGTCGAGTAGCTGCCGTTGGCCTCGTTCACGCTGCCGCCGCCCATCCCCGGGGTCATCTCGGCCTCGGGATCTCCCGACAGCAAGGCCGTGATCAGCCAGGTGAGGCCGGACACGATGGAGGCGTAGATCGAGATTCGTCGGATCGGGTGGCGCATGCGGGGCCTTGGGGGACTCGGGAGTGTGGCTCCCGCTTCGCCGACCGGCGTCGGATCCGTCATCCATTTCGGGAAAGCGATCCCCTCGCCGTTTCCCGACCGGGATCCGTCCCCCACCAGGACAGCCCGCCCGATTGGCCCGGGCCCGATCGGAGCACCGGCGTGCAGGCGACCGACGACGGCTCCGCCTTCCACGATCGGGTTCCTGGCGCCACTGGACAGGCTCGGGTTTGGCCCCTGACCGGCTACCGCCCCCCGGGCAGATCCCGTACTCGGCCTACCTCGGCGGCACCGCGCGCATCCGCAAAGAGGCCCGTTCGTGGCCGGGTCGATCGGGTGAACGTCGTAGTGTCGGTTGCGCATCGACGCCAGGACGTCGCCTCCTGCCTGATCGGGATGCTCTCGCGCAGCCAGGCAACACCTTCATCCCGCGATTCGCGGTGACGATGACGACTTGACCTGCCCCCCCGACACCGGCAGCATCCGGTTGCCGCCCAGGCCTCGATCGGAGGTTCGCTACCCATGACGATGCGCGACCACACCGACCGCCACCCAGGATTGCTCGAGGACATCATCGAGCGCATCCCGGTGCGCGTGTTCTGGAAGGACCGCAACTCGCGCTATCTCGGCTGCAACACGCCGTTCGCCAGGGATGCCGGCACCGACAGCCCGAGGGACGTCGTCGGCCGGACCGACTACGAGTTCGTCTGGCGGCAGCAGGCCGACTCCTACCGCGCCGACGATCGCGAGGTGATGCAGTCCGGACACTCGAAGATCGCCTTCGAGGAGCGTCAGACCCGGGCCAGTGGCGAGCTCCGTTGGTTGCGCACGTCGAAGGTGGCGCTGCAGGATCCGTCGGGCGAGGTGTTCGGAGTGCTCGGCATCTACGAGGACGTCACCGAGCGCAAGCTCATGGAGCAGCGCCTGCGCGAGTCCGAGGGGCAATTCCGTTCCCTGATCGAACAATCGCCGCTGGCCACGCAGGTGGTCGACGCCGACGGCAGGACCCTGGCCGTGAACACGGCGTGGACGCGACTATGGGGTGTCCCGCTCGAGGCGCTGAAGGACTACAGCATCCTCGAGGACGAGCAGCTCGTCGCGCTGGGGGTGATCGAACACGTGCGGCGCGCCTTCGCCGGTGAGGTCGTCGAGGTTCCCGAGGTCGAGTACGACAAGGCGCGGACCGATGCCGTCTCGAGCGACGGCGGCAA
>JAGQRA010000905.1 GCA_020425885.1 Planctomycetota bacterium
CGCGGCACAGGACAACCCGAGCCCGAGGAAGCAACCTGCTCGCACCGCGAAGCGGGCAGCGCCGGAGAAAGTCCACCACAGGAACGAAACCGCGAGCGCGCTGCCGCACAAGTCGGTCAGCAGGTCCCACACCGAGCAACAGCGCCCAGGCACGAACGACTGGTGCCACTCGTCGATCAGGCCATAGACGACCGCGAGCGACACACTGGCGACCGCGACCCTGAACGAGGCCCCCGAACCGGGAAGCCTCTCACGCCTCAGCAGCGCCATCGTCCACGCCCCGCCGAGACCGAAGTAGGCAACCACATGGGCGCAGTTGTGCAGCAGGGCCCGCAGCTGCGTGCCGGTTTGCGGGGGCGGCGGCGCCGAAGAGAACAGCCAGAGGACCAGCATGATGCCAATCGGCGCCACGAGCCGGAACACGACCGGCAGCAGCAACCACAACGACATGACCTGGCGCAGGACGCCGCGCAACCGCCTCAACCTGAGCCCTCGACAACGAGGCCGCGCAGACACATGCCACCGCCCGCATCGCGTTCGACCTGCAGCATGTCGAGGTACACGGACAGCAGGAACAGGCCACGGCCACGCTCGTTCTCCAACGCCGGCGCACCCTGGCCGGCCTGCGACAGCGCATCGTGCAGTTCGCGCACGGCCTCGTCCGGCATCTCGCGATCGTAGAACTCGACGGCGATGCCGCCCGGGGTCACTGCGATCCGCACGGTCAAGGGCAGGTCCGCGCGGCGGTAGGCCGCGCCATGTTCGATCGCGTTGTTGACGAGCTCGTCGACGACAAGGGCCACGGTGTCACAGACCCGCTGCGGTGCACCGAGCCGCGCCGCGTGCTCGCGGGCTTCGCCACGGGCGCGGCGCAGCGCGTCCTGGTCGGCCGAGAACGACAGCTCGACGCTCAATTCGAAGCTCCTTCCACGAGCAGCGACAGGTCGAGAGCAGGCGCCGAGTGAGTCAAGGCCCCGACCGAGATCCGATCGACCCCGCTCTCGGCGTAGGCCCGAACCGTGGTGAGGTCGATGCCGCCGGAGGCCTCGGTCTCGACCTTGCGCCCGCAGCGCTCCGCCTCGGCCCGCACCGCTGCCACGGCAGCGCGCAGCGGCTCACCGGGCTTGAAGTTGTCGAGCAGAACGACTGCCGCCCCGCCGCGGGCGGCAGCTGCAGCTTCCTCGATGCTGCGAGCTTCGACGACGAGCGGCGCGCGATGGTCACTGCAGCGGCGAACGACATCTTCGTAGCCGAGCGACGACGCCAACGCGAAGTGGTTCTCCTTGAGCAGGACCTGGTCGAAGAGGCCATGCCGATGATTCTCCCCCCCGCCGGCGACCACGGCACGCTTCTGCAACGCCCGCAGGCCAGGCGTCGTCTTGCGGGTGTCGAGGATGCGGGCGCCGGTCCCGGCGACAGCCGCGACGTAGGCACGGGTCAGGGTGGCAACGCCGGACAACCGCTGCACGAAGTTGAGCGCGGTGCGCTCGGCCGCCAACAGGGCGCGCATGCCGCCCTCGATGGTCATGACCAGGTTGCCGTTTTCGAGGGCATCGCCATCGCGGGCCGCCACGACGATCCGACTGGATTGGTCGAGCATCGAGAAGGCGGCGACCGCGCACTCCAACCCGGCGAGAACTCCCGTCGCCTTGGCGATCATCCGCGCCTGACCCCGGCCCTCCGAGGGCAGCGCCAGTGTGCTCGTAACATCGCCCGCCAGATCCAGATCGGCCCGGCCCAGATCTTCGACGAGGGCCCGACGAACACAATCCTGCACGGCTTCTGCGACGCCATTCATTTGCGCGGAGCCTAACCGATGCACGCGGGCCACGGCCAGCGTGGCGCGACCCCCGTCACTCCTACCTGCCATCAGAGCCGGACCGCGCTTCGCAGCGCCTCGACCGTCGTCGCTCCGAGTCCATCGACCCGCGTCAGGTCGTCGACACATCGGAACGGGCCGTGACGAAGTCGATGCAGGATGATGGCTTCGGCCCGGGTCGGCCCGATCCCCGGCAAGGCCTGCAGCTCGGCCAGTCCCGCCCGATTGACGTCGATCACGACCGGCTCGATCGTGACCCGATCCTCGACAGGTACACCCAGCAGGCCACCCGCGAATGCCCTGACCGCGAGACCACAGGTGAGCAGCATCCAGAGCTGCAGCAGCAGACGGTTCCGACCTACCAACGGCTGAGCTGCGCCGTCATCCGGGCGTCGATCCCCCCATCCACGACTGCCTGCGGCAGCAGGCCGCGGGTCCGGCTCAGCATCGCCCTTGTCATTTCGAGAACTGCGAGGGAGGTTCGACATTCGGGATGACTCACGATCAACGGAGGCTGCCCCAGGCGGCGCTGCGTCACCGCCGCATCCTCGGGTATCGCCCCTGCGTAGTGGATCGAGCGACCCGCAAAGCGCCGAGAAACTTCGGCCAGCCGATCGAAAGTCGCCTGCCCGAGTGCAGGGTCCGCGACGCGATTCACCGCCAGGTGCAGGGCGGGACAGGCTGGCTGACGACCGAGGCACTTGATCAGGGCATACGCGTCGGTCAACGCGGCGATCTCCGGATTGGTGACGACGACCACATGCGTCGCTGCCAACGACATCAGCAGGGACTGCGGCGACAGACCGGCGGCACAGTCGAGCAGCACGACGTCGAAGGCCCCGCAGAGCCATCGCAGGCTGCGTGCGACGACCTGCAGATGGTGGACTCCGAGTTCGGTGAGGCTCGAGATGCCCGAACCGCCGGCGACCAGCGCCGGGCCGTAGGGCGTCGGCGTCACCGCCTGCTGGATCGCAGCCGAACCATCGAGCAGGTGCCGCATCGTGAATCGCGGCGTCACACCGAACAGCAGATGGGCGTTGGCCAGACCGAAGTCGCAGTCGACGACGACCACGCGCCGGCGCATGTCATGCAGAGCCACGGACAGGCTCGTCGCCAGGAAGGACTTGCCGGTGCCACCTTTGCCGCTCGCGAACGCCACCACCACGGCTTCCCGTCGGGGAGCCGCTTCAGGGCTCCCGTGGCGGCGGAACAGCCGCTGCAGGAAGCCGCGTCGGACATTTCTGGCGTCCAGGTCCGGTTCCACGTGCACCTTCGGAAACCCACCCTGCGCCTTCGCGCAGACAGATCAGTCGGGAGAGTCGTTCGGCCGCCCGCCCCCCTCGGGATCGGTAAGGGCGGCGAATTCCTCGGGGGAGAGCAACGCCTCGGCCAGGGCCGAACGCAGCGTGTCGGCCGAACGCAGCCTCGGCGCGGCAGCCTCATGCGATGAGATGCGAACCTGGGCCTGGGATACCTGTTCGCAGTTCGTCGCCACATCGGCAATGGCGGCACCGTCACAATGGAGCCCGGCGGCCTCGGCATAGCATCGAACGAGCTGGCCGGTGAAGGCGCGCACGTCGGCCCCACCGTGGATCTCGATCTCGGGCCCCGCGCCGGCCACGGCGCGCAGCATGCCGTCGACGCTGACGACATGACCGAGGGCGCGACCATGCCAGGTGATCCGCCGGCGGAAACGGTCACCATCGATGCGCACGCCTGGATCGAGGCGCCGACAAACGCTGGCGATCGCCCGCCAATGGGGAGCATCACCATCGAACGGCGCGCGTCCGCCGCGATCGACTCCGGCATTGCCGGCGCCATCGCCAAGAGCAGCCTGATCCCTATCGCGATCTTCGCATTCCTCGGCTGATGCATGCCAACGCACCGCGAACCGTTCGGAGCCCGCCAGTCGAAACGGCTCGAGGCGGCAGATCTCGAGCGATGCCAGGCCGAGCCGCGCCAACGCCTGCAGAGCAGAGCCCGACGCTTCGCCGCCGATGACGAGCAACCGCGGTGGGACGCCGACCGCGAACCGGCCCTCGGGAACGGCCTGCGCCAGCCCAGGGCCGACCCGCTCGAGGAAATCCGCAGCGGCAACCATGCGCGGCAGGAACCTCGCATCGTCATCGGCAGCCAGGGCGACCAGCACCGGTGCCCCGGCGGCATCCCGACACAATCCCTCGACCGCGCCATGTTGGCCACGCGTGCAATCGAGCGACTCCAGGATCAGCTCCAAACCGCTCTCGACCAGCTCGAGCCGACTGCTGACTATGGACCAAAGGCTGTGACGCACCTGTTGTAGGACGGGCCCACGAATCATCGCCTATCTCCCATTCCAAGGGACCTTGTACGCCATGGCGCCCAGACTGGGACCAGGTGCCATGGGGGCGCGAGACCTCACCCGGCCGCCATCGCGAGCGATGGTGACAGACCGACGGACTGGGGCGGCAGACCGCCGCCGGCTCCAACCAGGGGGTTGGTACAACAAGTTGAGTCTCACTAACCGCTGCACCGCATTAGAAGGTTGCGGCGTGAAGAAAGCAACTCTCAGCCGTCGAGCAAGCCCAGCATTGGCGACCTGCGTTGCTCGACCCTTGTCAACGCAATGCCGATGGCATCGGTCGCATCGCGCGACCGCGAAGCCGGAGCATCGCCGAGATCGACCTGCCTGGCGACCAGTTCCGCGACGGCCTCCTTGCTTGCGTTACCTCTCCCCGTAACGCAGCGCTTCACCCGCGCCGGAGAGAACTGGTGCACCTCGAGACCGGATCGTGCCGACTCCGCGAGGATCACGCCGCGGGCTTCACCGATCCGCAGCGCGGCCTGGACGCTCTTGCCATAGAACGCCTCTTCGAGGGCGACTTCGTGCGGCGAGAAGCGCCCCACCAGGTCCCGGAACTGTTCGACCAGCGACAGCAGACGACGGGGCAAAGGCGTGCTGCGGCCGCCGAGGCGCAGTGCGCCGAAGCCGACCAGGCGCACCTCGCCGCCCACCGCACCGACCTGCACCGTGTTGCTTGCCCGCAGAGCCAGCGGGATCTCGCCCACTCCGCGTACGGGTCGCGCCACCGGCAGCTCGAGACAGGCGTAGCCGACACATTGTGTGCCCGGATCGACACCCAGAATCCGCACCGCCACCACGCCCCGGAGTGTAAGGTCTCGACGCGTGAAGGTCGCCATGTTGCTGCTCGCAGCCGGTCGCGGCACGCGCTTCGGCGGGCCACTGGCAAAGGCCTACCTGCAACTCGGCGGCAAGCCGCTGCTGGTGATCGCAGCCGAACGGCTGGCCCGCGTCGCGGATCCGAACCACGGCAACCCCCTCGTCCTGGTGGTCCATCCCGACGATCGCGAGCACCTCGAGCCATGGCTGCCCGACCTGCGGAGGCTCGGCGACGTGCGCGTCACCCCTGGTGGCTCGACGCGGCAGGAATCGATGACCCGCGGCCTCGAGGCCGCCGGAGAAGCAGTCGACCTCGTGCTCGTGCACGATGCCGCGCGCGCGTTGCTGCCGATCGACGCCACGCGCAGTTGCCTCGCCGCCGCGCAGCGGACGGGAGCCGCCCTGCTGGCCGTTCCCGTGGCCGACACCCTCAAACGGGCCGCCGACGGCGTGGTCGTGACCACCGTC
>JAGQRA010000906.1 GCA_020425885.1 Planctomycetota bacterium
TGACCAACTCGGCGCAGAAGCAGTAGTTGATGTCGCTGCGTTCGGCGAGCGTGCGCGCCATGACGGCCAGGCTGCGGGTGAGGCGCACCGGTGGCCGCGCGATGCCGTTGACGACGACCGTGATCGGCTCGTCGAGGTCGGCCAGGCGATCGTCGAGCCGCACCAGGACGCGCCCCGAATGCAGAGGCTCGCGCGCCGTCGGGTCCGCACCGGCCGCGCCGACCATGGCCTCGAGGGTGATGCGGTTGTCCTTCACCGTCGCATCGAGAAAGAGTGGCATCCGCTCAGGCACCGCCTCGAGCGCCAACCAGTAGTTCTGCAGCGCGACGCGGGAATCGAACTTCTTGACCGTCCAGACCACCCGACAGGGCCGCGGATCGCGCACGCGGCCGGCCAACCACTTCGGCGTCAGCGAGTAGTCGATGCCGTGACCTCTGCCCGCCTGCACGAAGACCTCGAAGTCGTAGCCCTCGGGGTCGTCGCGACGCAGTTCCTGCAGTCGCTCGCCCATGCGTCGCGCCAGGCCGATGCGATCGAACATCGTGTCGTTCTCGCCGATGTCGATCCGCATGCCGACATTGCGCATGTTCTCCGGCGGTGACGTCGCGATCGGTTCGGCGGCCGCCATGCCGCCCGTCGCCGCGAAGCGATCCGGCCGATTGCCGGCGAAGCGGATCGCGCCGTAGCCGCCCTCGGAGATACCCATCAGGTAGACACGGTTCGGGTCGACGTCGCGGAACAGGATGCTCTTTCTGATGATCTCGTCGAACGCGATCTGGTTGTGATCGTGCCACCACCGACCGCGCCGGTCGTCGGCCATGCGCGGGATGAAGTAGATGCCCGCCGGCTCGTAGATCGCGCGCCACAGCGACTTCTGCGCCTGCCACTCGCGGCTGTTGACGCTCCAGCCGTGCGGCCCCGGCGCCTTGTCGTTGCCACCGCCGCCGTGCAGGCAGAGGAACAACGGCCATCCGGCGGCCGGCTTCTCACCTTTGACCAGCAGCACGTACGGCATCTCGTAGTCACCGATCTGCAGCGTCGAAGGCTGCAGCGCGCGCTCGAGATCGTCGGGCGACAGCTGCGGCAACGTGTCCGATCCCAGCGCGCGCGCGCCGTCGCGACAGGCCGCGAACAGCTCCGGCAGCAACGCCTCGACTTCGCGGCGCGACAGTGCCTCGGCACCGCCCGGCTGGTCTGCCCGTTCGCCGGGCGCGGTTGCGAACCACCGCCGCGCCGCCGCCAACCCGGCATCGCCACCGGAATCGCCGCCGGCATCCTGAGCAAGCGGAGCACCGACCACCATGGTCGCCACGAGGAAGAACAGCGGTCGAACTCGAGAGTGGAACATCGGCGGACAGACCATCCCATGCCACCCGCCCCGACGCAAAGCCTGGCCTGCCAACCCGGAGGCCGGTGCTGGTTGCTGGTTCGGCACGCCGACCTTGGGTCCGCCGATCGCTGCCCGTATTGTGCTCGCCCCTTCTGCCTGCCCATTCCGACCCCTAGCCGCACCCTCCGCGTGTATTCCGTTCTCACCTGCGCTGCCTTCGCCCTCGCCCTCGCCTTCGGCGGCAACCTCCTCGGCTGGTACGGCTGGGGCTGGGCGATCGCATTCGCCATCGTCCTCTTCCTCGTCTCCTGGATCCTGATCGCCCGCCGCCTCGGCATGAAGCTGCAGCCGGTGATGAGCCGCGTGCAGAAGCAGATGGAGGCCGGCATGCTCGACGCGGCGATGGAGAGCCTCGAGTCGTTGCTGCCGATGAGCAGGTGGATGCCGATGCTGCGCGGTCAGGTGCTCGGCAACATGGGCATGCTCGCCTATCACACCGGCAAGAAGGAGCGCGCGATCGAGCTGCTGAGCGGTGCGTCCCTGCGCGCCGCCGACGCGCAGCTGATGCTGGCCTGCATCCACTACAAGAACGAGAACGTCAACAAGGCCCTGCAGATCATGACCCTGGCGACCAAGGTGTCGAAGAAGCACGCGTTGCTGCACAACACCTACGCCTGGATGCTGGCGAAGAACGGCAAGCGCGACGAGGCCCAGGCGGTGCTCGCCGCGTTCCTCAAGCGCGACGAGAAGAACGCGCCGACCAAGGAGAACATGCTGCGCCTGCAGAACCGGACGAAGATGACGATGGCCGCGTTCGACATGCAGTGGTACGCGCTCGGGTTGGAGCGCCCACCGCAGGCGATGGGGCAGATGCGCCGCGCGCCGAAGGGGTTCCGCGAGCCGCCGAAGCGCAAGAACGGGTAGCCTGCGCGCGATGACCGTCGTCCGCCACGACGTCCCCGAAGCCCGCTGGCCGTCGGCCGATGAGGCCGCCGGTTCGATGCTGTTCTCGCCGCTTCGGCTGGGACCGCTCTCCGCCACGAGCCGCACCTGGGTGCCGGCGATGGTGCCGTGGCGCGCGACCGAGGACGGCGCGGTCACCGACGACGTGATCGACTGGTACGGCCGCTTCGCCGATGGCCGCCCCGGCGTGCTCGTCGTCGAGGCGACCGGCATCCGCGACGTCCCGAGCGGGCCGCTGCTGCGCATCGGCCACGATCGTGCGCTGCCGGGCCTGCGCCGCCTGGTCGAGACGGTGCGACAACGCAGCGGCGGGCAGACCCGGCTGCTGCTGCAGATCATCGACTTCCTCGGCATCCGTCGACGACCGGAGAAGGCCA